>DATMBT010000179.1:0-8496 GCA_035559475.1 Gemmatimonadaceae bacterium | reverse complement strand
ACCGCCTTGCCGATCATCTTGCGGATAAAACCGAGCTTGCGCTTTCCTCCGGGCCGTGACGGCGGCGGAGCCACCGGCTTGATGTCGAGACGGAAGTGGGCGACTCGCGTCGTCCTGGTCACGCCGCGACGTTTTCCTTTCCCCTTCGACTTCCGCTTGCCGCCCGCGGCACCATTCCCCGCGACCTCCTGCTCGGCTTCCGGCGTGTGCCAGCTGTAGACACCGTCCTGTTCCAGCAGCACCACCGCCTTCTCGCCCGGCTCGAGCGGCACGCCGAGGTCCGCGACGCCAATGAGCGTGGAGTCCGTGGCCGCACTGCCGACACCGCTCCGGCGCGAGCGGCGCCTCCCGGGGCGTTTCGCGGCCGGGACAGGTGCCGTCCGCAACGTCACGGAGTCGACCAGTTTCAGGTTCTGGTCGACCATCGCGGCGGCAATGAGGTCGGCCTCGTTAGGTATGGCCTGTGAGCGCGCGGCCACCCGCGCCCGGCCCGCACGACCGGGGCGCCCGCGACGACGGCCGGGACGTGGCGGGGTGAGAATGGGACCGCTGCCGTCGCTCTTCACGCGGCCTTCCTTCACGATCTCCACTGGCCCGTTCGTTTCTACCGTGACGCCGGAAGCCCGCCGTATCTTCGCCATATGCCCCATCCGTGGTTCCAGTCACTCATCAGAAATCACAACTCACTATTTGACTCGTGCGCTGATGGGAAGCGGCGTCACACCGTTCTCCCGCGCCTTGTTGATGTCGATCATCGAATCGAAGCGCGACTTCTTTTCGAAGTACGCGAGGGCGTCGTCCATCGAGGTCTCGAATCCACTCATGTCCGTGAGTCCCACGGTTTCGAGTGGAATGAGCCGGTACGCATCGATCTCCTTCTTGATCTCCTCGAAGTACCGCTTCGGAAAGTGCCAGCCCTGGTCGGAGCCATCGAGGGCGGCCGCTCCCGGTTCCCCACCCTGCTTCTCCGAAGCCATCCCCTGGATGCGCTCGTGAAACGCTTCGTGCGCTGCATCAGTGCGCCAGTAGCCCGGGAACGCGTGATCGTCGAGCAGGAACATCACGGGATAGATCTCCAGCACCTCGAGGCACGCGCACATCAGCAGTGCAAGGTCGATGCACGTCCCGCGTCCTTGCAGGATCGTCTCCGACGGACTCCTCACTCGCTGCCACGTTGAACTCGGGGGATACGTCGCGGGCGGGTTGAAGTAGGTGATCGGCGTGTTCTGCACGATTGCATACCACACCGCCTGCACCTGGTTGTCCACGTCGAGCGCCGGGTCATCCAGGTCACTGTCGACCAGGCACTGGTAGCCATCGAACCCCGCGGTGGGATCGTCGCGCAGCATCCGGACATAACGGCTGGCAGGAACCAGCACCTTGTCGAGCGCGGCGTCACGAGGGAACACGAACGACGGCAGGAACAGCCGGTCGCGGTCCGTGTCAGGCCACTGGTCGATGGGCGTGAGCGACGTGCGGAACGTCTGGCTGAAGACGACATGGTCGCCCCACCTGATCTCGACGAAGAGGCTCGTGCGCATGACTTCGTCCACGTCACGCTGGAGTGCCGACACCAGCGGGAGTCGGGCCTTGGACCGCACGTCGAGCCCGGGTCTCGTTATGCTGAACGATTCGCGATAGGGGTAGGGCACGTCACCGACGTTCAGCTCCACCCTCACGGCGACGCCTTCGACGCGTCCCGGCTGCAACAGCTTGATGAGGAACGCCGAGAAGAGGTCGCGGTTGTTGTGCAGCTGGGCGTAGTTGATTTCCGGCAGTGGTTCGACCGACACCGAAAAGAGCTCGTGCAGTCGTTCTGCGGGCCAGGACGAGGGCGCCAGGACCTTCTCCTCTTCCGGTCGGACGCGGGCCGCGACGGCCCGGCGCGTCGTCCGCCGGGGGGCGCCACCCTGCCACAGCGCGATGCCGGTGCCGCGGAGCCGTGTCGAATGGCTTCGCAACGCCTTCCATCCCGTGGCGAACGCCTCCTCGAGCACTTCGGTCGACAGGGCGGAGTAGAAACTGCCTAACATCAGCTGTGCGAGGCCGTCGTCGAACGAGTCCTGGAAGCCGAGGGCGGCGCCGGCACCTCCGACAGCCACCAGCATCGCCGATACGCGGGCAGCCGAGTTCCACAGGTTGCACACCACCAGCGCGGGGGGCGCGGCGGCGATGATTCTGGCCAGGCTTTCGGCGTCTACCGGGTCAACCGTGGCTCCCGGGCCAGCCAGGAGGTACCCGTCGTGGGCGTCAGGCGCGCGGTCGTCCTTCAGCAGGGTGAAGCCCTGGTGTGTGTCCACACCGGCCAGGTGCACGATGTCCGGTTTCACCTTCGTGAGCGCTGCCTTGAGCTCCGCCCGCGTCGGGGACGTGAGCTTCACGAACTTCTTCGCGCCGGTGTTCGCGCGAACCAGCTCCTCTTCCTCGGCGAAGTCATAGACCTCCTTGATCCGCCCCGGCGCGCTTTCGACGTAGAGCACCGCTGGTTTTGCAGGGAGCTGTGGCCTGCGACCCTTGAGCTCGAGCCGTCGCAGGACGGTGAGCGGCGCATTGCGAAGGTCCGTTGTGCCGGCAGTCAGCAAGTATTCCCACGGCAGCACGCGCGCTTCCCATTGCTCCTGCTCGCTGCCGAACGGCATGCTCACTTCAACCGATGTCGATTCGGCGATTGTGTTGCGGTCCGTCTCGGACAGTCCGAGGGTTTTGGTGAGCACCTCGCGCGCGCGTTCCGACTGCTGCGTGACCGAGGTTGTTCCTGGCGCCCAGCGCTTGCGATTGCGGACGATGTGAGACCACTGCATCGCCGCCTGTTGCAGCGCGTTCACCGACGTTGGCCGGATCGCGATCTCGGCGCTGTTCGTGTGCAGGGTGATGCGAGGTACGGCAGCCTTTCTTGCAGGCATACAACTTCCCGGGTACGTGGAGCGTGTACCTACATGCCAGTGGTTGGTCGCAGGGTGAGAAATTCCGCCCGACTGAACCAACCGGCAATACCACGGCCCGATAAGCTGTTGCCAGAAACGTCCGTTTGGCTAGCTCGTGACGGTCAGCGTCGTTCGATCCGGAACGAGCGACATGCTGAACGTCGTCTTCGTCCAGCACCCCACCATGTAGAAATGGTCGGGGGCGGTCCTCGGCGCAGCAGGAACGCAGCCTGAAACCTCCGTCTGCCCCCTCCCGTTGTGAGCTCTGGCCGATTGTAGATAATCGTGGCATCATTGTAGATCATCTTGGTATCAGACAACCCAGGGAGACCGGCACGTGCGGCCATCGGACCTCATTCAGGGCACGCTCGATGTACTCATCCTCAAGTCGCTTGCGACGGAATCACGCCACGGCTGGGCCATCGCCAAGCGCATCCAGGCGGCGTCGGGAGACGTGCTCCAGATCAAGCAGGGATCACTCTACCCCGCCCTGCACCGGCTCGAGAGCCAGGGGCTCATTCGCGCCGAGTGGAAGAAGAATGAAACGGGACGCGACGCACGCTTCTACACGTTGACCAGGGCCGGCCGCGCCCAGCTCCAGGCGGAAGTTTCGCAATGGGAACGCCTGTCAGCCGCCATCCAGCTCACGCTCAAGCACGCCTGACGAGTTGTCCATGCTCCACCGTTGGCTCGACATGACACGCAATCGCTTCCGCTCGCTGGCTCAGAGCGGCCAGGCAGACGCCGACCTCGATCGCGAACTGCGATCGCACATCGCACAGCAGGAGGAGGAACTCGTGGCACGTGGCATTCAGCGCGATGAAGCGCATCGCCAGGCGGTCAGCACTTTTGGCGGCGTCGAGCGCGTACGCGAGGAGTCGCGGGACGCTCGCGGCGTGTCGGTGCTCGAGAACCTCACGCGCGACCTTCGTTATGCGTTCCGCGGCCTCCGTCGTGAACCAATGCTGCTCGTGGCGGCGACGATCTCGATCGCGGTCGGCGCGGGCGGCAACCTCGCCGTCTTCAGCCTCGCGCGCGAGTTCATGTTCGCAGCGCCCGATGTGCGACGTCCCGAAGAGCTGGTCCAGTTCCGGGTGAGCCACGGCAGTCACGCGAGCTATCAGAAGTGGCAGGACCTCGACGCCAGTGACGCGCTCGCAGACATCGCCGGCTTCTCCGTCGAGAAAGAGCTCAACTGGCGCAACGGCGACGAGGTGACTGCGCTCATCCCGATGCTCGTCACCGCAAACTTCTTCGACGTCACCGGCGTGCCCGTGGCGCTCGGACGACCGTTCACCGCCGCCGAGGCGCGTGCCGAGGACAGCCCTCGCATGGTGCTGGTGGGTCACGCGTTCTGGCAGAACCAGTTGGGCGGCGACTCGGCAATCGTCGGCCGCCCGATCACGCTCAACGGTGAGTCATACACGATCCTGGGCGTACTCGCACCGAAGCTGCGCAGCGTGGCCGGATTCTCCATTTCACCGGCCGTCTATGCGCCGCTCAGTCGCTCGCTCGTTCCTGAACTGCAGACGCCCGCGAACATTGTCCGCCTCCTCGGGCGACTGAAGCCGGGACAGACGCTCGCGCAGGCACGAACGGCCGTTGATGCCGCCGACCGTCGCCTGGGCCGTCTCACTGGAGACACTCTCTATGCCGGCGTGCAGGAGTTCACGTCACTCAACACACTCGTAGGCGCGAGTGGACCGAAGGCGCTCAAGATGGTTGGCGGGTTCTTCGTGCTGCTCGGCCTCGTATCGCTCATGGTGCTGCTCATTGCCTGCGCCAATGTCGCGGGCCTGCTCATTGCCAGGGGAACCAGGCGACGCCAGGAGATTGCCATCCGCCTCGCCATTGGCGGCACCCGATCACGACTCGTGCAGCAGTTCCTGGTCGAAGGCTTCTGGCTGGCGCTCATTGGCACAGTCGCAGGATTGGGCCTGACCGTCGGATTCATGAAACTCGTCAACAGCCTCACGCTGCCGATTCCAATTCCCATGGAACTGCACCTCGGCATTGATCCAGCAATGTTTGCGGCCGCGGTGGTGCTGGTATTCCTGTCGATCCTGTTGTGCGGAGTGCTACCAGCCCTCAGTGCGACCCGCCTGAGCCTCGTGCCGGCGCTGAAGCGCGAGGACCCGTTCGTGGCGACGCGTCGGTTCACGGCGCGCAGTATGCTGCTGACCGGCCAGGTCACCGTTTCCACGGTGTTGCTTGTGACGGCCTTCCTGTTCATCAGGAATCTCTCGCACACCCAGGTGACGGATCCGGGCTTCGAGGTCAATCGCGCGCTCGTCGCGCAGCTGGGTTTCGTGCGCGGCCTGCCTGACGCGGATCACATCGGCGTTCTCCAGCGTGCCACGGAACGCGTTGCGGCGCTGCCAGGGATCGAACAAGCAGCGTTCACCAGTTCGGTGCCTCTTACAATGCACGGCGGCTCCACCAGTGGACTCATGGCGCACATCGACGGCGTGGACGGTTCGCAACATGTGCAGTTTGCGCGAAGCGATGTCGGGCCCGGGTACTTCTCCACCCTGAATGTGCGCCTTACGAGCGGCCGCGAGTTCCAGGCATCGGATGTCGTCGGCACCCCCGCGGTGACCATCATCAACGATGAGTTTGCACGAAAGTACTTCAACGGACGAAACCCGGTGGGCAACCGGATGCGGTTCGAGGGACGGGACACCGTGTACGAGATCGTCGGGGTCGTGGCCAACGGAAAGCACGTGACGCTTGGCGAGGACCAGCGCGCCGCCATGTACCTGCCGCTGCTTCAGCACCCCGAAGGAGTGGAAGTCGCGTTTGTAGTGGCGCGCACACGCGGGGATCCATCCGCGTCCGTGGTCACCGTGCGGGACGCCATCAGCGAGCTTGATCGATCCGCGTCCGTGCAAGTCGAGTCGATGCGGTCGGCGCTCAAGTTCTCGCTGCTCCCCAGTCGGATCGGCGCCGCGGTGCTGGGCACGCTCGGCCTCCTCGGCCTGGTCCTGGCCGCCTTCGGTTTGTATGCGCTCGTCTCCTACAACGTCAGCCGGCGCGTGAGCGAGATCGCCATCCGGTCGGCGTTAGGCGCCACGCGCGGAGGGATCCTCCGCCTGGTGGTCCGTGATGCCGCCGTGCTGGTCGGTGGTGGCGTGCTGCTCGGCCTCGGGATTGCCGCCCTCGTCACGACGCCCCTCGCGACGTTCCTCGCCGCGGGCCTGAGTTCCAGGGATCCCGTCAGCTTCGGCGGAGCCTTCATTGCCTTCATTGTGGTGGCGGGACTGGCCGCCTGGCTGCCGGCTCGTCAGGCCGTCAGGGTGAGCCCGGTCGTTGCCATGCGACTCGACTGAGCTATCGGCCGATCTGGTAGCGAACCACGTGCTGGACGTCGTCGTCGTCCAGCACAACCATGTAGACGTGGTCTCCGCGCACGACAAACGGCATGTGCATCGGGCTGTTGATGGGGCCCGTCTCCGTGATCGCCGCGCTCAGGTCAACGCTGGCAACTGGCTTTCCCGCGCGATCGTAGACGTCGAACGTTACCAGACCCTGCGCATTGGTCCGGCGGATCCATGGCCTGCCTTGGTCGTCGATCGTGATACGATCGATTGCCGGCTTGGTTTTCGGGATCCGATCGAATTCGAAGCCAGAAGGTCCCTTCTCGTCGTAGCGCTGGATGATGGAATCACGTTCCGCCTTCGTCACAGGCACCGCGGGAACGTTTCGGGTGAACCGCACAGTGTCCTTCGCACCCGCGACCAGTCGTTGGACTTCGTAACGTGATGAGTTGGGTGCGCACCACATCTCACCAGCGGGACCAAGCATTCCGATGGGGGACGGCGCGAAGGGAATCGACACGTACATGGTCGACTTCTCCGATCGCTTGATCCAGGTTCCTGCCTCTGAAAGCTCGCGCGTTCCGCATTCAGGTCGCGTGTACAGCGTGTCGATAGTGGCCAGGTCACCGCGGTATCCCAGCACCGCGTATTCACGCCCGCGACCAGCGACGATCATGCAGTCGTAGTCGATGATGCGACCTTTCTGCCGGTCCACCTGCGGATTCCAGGTGCCCTGCGACCAGCAGAACCGCGTCGTCCAGTTCTTGTCGAATTCACCTTCCGGTGTGAACACGGTGAATCGGGCGTTCGCGGCATCGCGCACCCAGATCCTTCCGTCGTGCGCAATGATCATCCCTTCCGCGTTCTTCATCTCGCCCGGACCTGAACCCTTTCGTCCGATGGTGCGGACGTATTTCCCGTCGGGCGCGAACATCTTGATGTCCTGCGTCGAGCGGTCCATGACGAGGATACGCCCCTTCGAGTCCACGTCCATGGACCTGATAGAAACGAACGAGGTCGGACCTGACTCGGCGCCGCCAATGCGCAGCGTTTCCTTGAGCGTCCAGCGCGCGCCCTGTGCGGCGACCGACTCTTCCGAGCCAATGAGGGCGAGGATGCTGCAGAGGACGACCCGTGTGCGCGACATGGTGCCACTCCGTTCGAATGCGACAACGCCAGTCTAATGCGCAAAATCATCAGGCGCAGCACCTGCTGCGCCTGATGACACATGTCGTCGATTTCGGCAGGGCTACGAGAGCAGGACGCCTTGCAACAGGTCCATGATCGCGGTCCATCCGCCGTTGTGGTTCTCCATCTCGTCCTGCGGCAAACCGATGTGCGTCAGCGTCAGTTCCGTCTTGCCACCCGCGACGGGTGCCAGCTCGACGGTGACCGTGCTCTGCGCAAGCCTTGTTGCCTTCGAGTACCACGTGAAGACGAGTTTTCGCGGACGATCGATCTCGAGATACTCGCCGGTGTGCGGGTAGACGTTTCCCTCTCCCAGCATCGTGATGATGAATCTCCCGCCAACGCGCGGATCGGTAACGGCGTCGGCAGATCGCTTTTCGCTTCCTGGCCGCATGAAGCGGCCGAGCGCAACGGGGTCGAGCCAGGCGTCGAAGACGCGTTCTGGCGTTGCGCTCAGCGTACGCTGAACGCGGACCGCTTGAATGGTTGCAGTAGTCATCGCTTGGTATCCGGGTTGAGGTATTGTTCGAGTTGTTCGAGGCGCTGTTCCCAGAACTCGGCCGTCTTCGTCGCCCATTCCGCGGCATCGTGGAGCGGCTTCTCGACCAGCGTGATGTGGTACTCGCGCCCCGCTTTTTCGCGGCGCACGAGTCCTGCACGCTCGAGTATCTGGATGTGCTTGCTGGCAGCTGCGAGGGAGATGGGAAGGGGATCGGCCAACTCCCCGATGGTCAACGTCCCGCGCGACAGACGCTGCAGCATCTTCCGCCGGTGACCGTCCGCCAGTGCGCCGAATACAGCGTCCAGCCGGCCGATTTGATATTCAACCATACGGTTGAATATAAGCGTACACGAATCCGACGCAAGACCCTCGACTAGCGTGCGGCTTTTCGGCCAGCCGTCACGTCAAATGACCCCACACTGAATGCTTCACCGTTCACGAGCACGACGACGGCGTGCTTACCGGGCTGTGGCTTTCGCGTCGTGTGAACCTTCAGCGAAACGCCGGCGCGCAATTCGATCGCTCCACGTGGGGGCAGGAGCACACGCTTCAACTTGAAGACTTT
>DATMBT010000178.1:0-3355 GCA_035559475.1 Gemmatimonadaceae bacterium | reverse complement strand
TCACGGACGACAATCGCGTCGTCGATCAGGATACCGATGGCGAGCGACAGCCCCATGAGCGACATCGTGTTCAGCGTGAAACCGAACACCAGCACGGCAATGAAGGACGCCAGCACTGACACCGGCAGCGCCAGGCCTGTGATGACCGTCGAGCGCCACGAGTTCAGGAACAGGAAGACCACCAGCACGGTGAGGACCGCGCCCTGGACAAGCGCTTCCTCTACCGTGGCGACCGACCGCTCCACGCGGTCGCCGGAGTTCTTGACGACATCGACGCGGACGCCCTGCGGGAGTGTTTTCGAAATCTCGTCCAGACGTGCGACCAGTCGCGCAGCAACGTCGGTGGTGCTGTACCCCTTCGACTTCCGGATGTCGAGACCGACCGCGTCGCGGCCATTGTAGATCGCTGCGGTGCGTTGCTCCTCGGTCCCATCACGAACGTTGGCGACCTGGCCAAGGCGAATGACCTGTCCATTCCGCTCGGCCACGACAAGCTGGAGGAAATCTTCCGGGCCATCGAGGCGACCACGCAGTCGTATCGTCTTCTCGTCGAGAGAACCGTTGATGCGTCCCACTGGCGCCGCGAGGTTCTGCGCCTGCAGCGCGTTGACCACCTGTCCGATGCCGATGCCGGCCTGCTGCAGCGCCTCGGGCCGGAGTTCGACGGTCAGTTCGCGCTCCACACCGCCCGCGACCCGCACGTCAGCCACGCCGGCGATCGCGCGAAGCTCACGCGTGATCGTCGGGTCCACCACGCGCGTCAACTGCGGACCGTCCAGCACGTTGGACGCGAAGGCGATCGAGAGGATCGGCTGGTCGGTTTCGCTGAACTTGCCGAGGATGGGCTCCTCGATCTCGAGCGGAAGGTCGCCACGGATCTCGCCGATCTTGTCGCGCACCTCCTGCATGGCCTCCTGCAGATCCTTGCTGAACGCAAACTCGGTCATCACCCACGAGTAGCCGTCCAGCGACTGCGACCGGACCGTGCGAACGCCAGAGATCCCGGAGATCGCTTCCTCGATGGGATCCGTGACTTCGCGCTCGACCACGTCCGGCGACGCGCCGGGATATATGACCGTCGCCGTTACCACGGGCGCGACGACGTCGGGGAATTCGTCCGTATCCAGCCGGAACAGGGAGAACAGCCCGAAGACCACCAGCGCCAGCATCACGGTGACCGTGACGATGGGACGCTTGATCGCAAAATCGGAGATCACCATGGGTCAGGTCCTCACTTGGCCGGCGGCTGGTCAGACGGATTGCTCACGCGGACCGCAGTGCCCGGCGTGATCCCCTGTGCGGCGCCGATGAGAAGCGTGTCTCCCACGGCGACGCCCGACAGAATTTCGTACCGCTCCTTGTCCTCGTCACGCACGCCCAGCGCCACTTCGACGCGCTCGGCGACGCCTCCCTTGAGGCGCAGCACCGTGGGTTTGAGGCCGCGGAGGTCGATCGCCGAATACGGCGCCGTCATGCCCTCACGCACTTCGGTCCCGATGCGCCCGTCGGCAAAGAGGCCCGCCACCAGGCTGCTCGAGCCGTTAGGCACCCCGACCACGATGCGGACCTGGCCTGTGCCCTGGTCAACCATGGGGCTGATGCGCGAGACGCGACCGGTGAACCGCTTGTCGGGGTACCCGCTCACGGTGAACGAGACCGGGGCGCCGACCTTGACCTGCGAGAGCTGCGATGCCGGAACCGAAGCCTCGAATCGCATGCTCGCCGGGTCCACGACGGAAAAGAGGGCCGTCCCCGGCTGGACCACGTCGCCCTCGGAAACGGAGCGCACGCTCACCACGCCACTGAATGGCGCGCGGACCTGCGCGTCATCGAGCTGCTTCTGCGCCATCGACAGGCGTGCCTGGGCATCCGCGAGCTGCGACGTCGCCGCCGCGTTGGCCAGGCGGGCCTGTTCGAGGTCACGTTCGGGGATGGCGCCAGCCTGCGCGAGACGCTCGGATCGTTCCAGGTCACGCTTCGAGCGTTCCGCCGCGTTCTGCGCCGTACTGAAGGCCGATCGTGCCGAAAGCATGACGTCGCGTATGGTGCGGTCATCGATCTGCGCCAGCAGGGCGCCAGATGCCACGCGTGTGCCCTGGTCCACATTCACCTTCATGACGGCGCCAGACACCTGCGCGCGCACACTCGCGTCACGTTCAGGGCCGAGCGATCCTGAAATCGCGGGGCCGCTGGACAACTGACCCTGCATCACGACGGCGATGTTCTCCGCGCCCACCGCCACACCCGCCGGTGTGGACGTCGTGGCGCTCTCCGCTTCCTTTTCGTTGCACGCCCCGAGGACCAGTCCCGCCACCAGCAGGAGTCCCAACGCGCGTGTCTCTGTATGCCCTTTCATTGGATTCTTGCTCTCAGATGGAATCAGTAGTGATTGTCCGGCAACTCCTCCGACCTCCACAACCCGACTTCAGGGTACGATCACGGCCGCCGACGCCGCACGCGTCGAGACCCCTGGTGCAACGGACGGTCCAAGCGGTGCCACCGCCCGTGGGGCGATCAGGCTGCCCGGCGCGCCCGAGTTGAGCGGGATCGTGATCATCCCGGCGCCTAACGGCAGGTCACGCAGCAGGGCCACCCGGATGCGCGCCACCTGAATGTTCCGCACCGCGAGCGCCGCGTTGGCCGCCGCCTGCTGCAACAGCAGGCGCGAGTCATTGAGCTCAACCTGCGTAGACAATCCCTCGCGATACCGCACCTCGGCGATAGTGTAAGCCTTCGCCGCCTGCTCTGTCGTCCCCTGGCTGGCCGCCAGCGACGCCTGTGCCTGATTCAGCAACGCAGCAGCCTGCTGCCCATCGAGCGAGGCTGCCTCGCGCACCTGTTCATAACGAGCTTCAGCCTCGCGCACCGACGCTTCTGCCGCCATCGCGTTGCCCCTGATGCGCCCCCCAGTGTACAGCGGCAGCGTCGCGGTCAGGTTGAGGGTCCAGTTCGTGAGCAGGTTGTTGAAGTCCGGAACGCCTGACGCCGGGAAACTGAGCCGGCCGTACTGCGTCGATAGCGTGAACGTCGGAATCCACTGGGACTTGGCGATCCGCAGTTGCTCCTGCTGCGCGCGTAGCGCTTCGGCCTGCTGTCTCACCGGGGCGCGCTCAATGGAACTGGTGTCCGAAGACGGTGTCGGCGCAGCAACGACGGTCGAGCGTGCCAACTCCGCCAGGGCGGCCTCATTCCCCAACCCGGTGCTCAGGACAACCTGCTCGTTCCCGGGCAGGTTGAGCATCTGCTTCAGCCGCGCGTACGCGAGCTCACGATCCGTTCGTCGCTGCAGCACCGCCGGCATCTGGTTGTCATGTGTCACCTGGGCGCGAAGCAGGTCAAACTCGGATTGGTTCCC
>DATMBT010000177.1:0-7416 GCA_035559475.1 Gemmatimonadaceae bacterium | reverse complement strand
ATCGGCGGACAGCACCGACGTCACCCGCTCACGGCCGAACCGCTTCCAGGAGCCGCGCGACCACGTGGTCCGGGTCGATCCGGTCGGCTTCCGCCTGGTAGTTCACGAGCACGCGATGCCGGAGTACCGGGAGCGCAACCGCGGTCACGTCCTCGAGCGATGGCGCCGGACGCCCATCGAGCAGCGCTGTCGCCTTGGCGCCTAACAAGAGCGCCTGTCCGGCGCGTGGTCCCGCACCCCAGCGAACCCAGTCGCGAACCGCCTGCGGTGCCGACGCATCGGCCGGCCGCGTGGCCCTCGTCAGGCGGAGCGCATAGTCCACCACGTTCGACGCCGCAGGCAGGTTGCGCACCAGCATGCGCGCCGACTCGAGCTCCTGGCCCGATGCAGCCACCTTCGCAGCCCGCTCGGCGCCGGTAGTTGTCTCGGCGATGATGCGACGTTCGTCGTCCGTGTTCGGGTAGCCGATGACCACGTTGAACAGGAAGCGGTCGAGCTGCGCCTCGGGAAGCGGGTGGGTTCCTTCCTGCTCGATCGGGTTTTCCGTCGCGAGCACGAACAGCGGCCGGTCCAGCTCATGGCGCACGCCACCCACGGTGACCTGGTACTCCTGCATCGCTTCCAACAGCGCCGCCTGCGTGCGCGGCGGTGTGCGATTGATCTCGTCCGCGAGGATGATGTTCGCGAACACCGGACCCGGAATGAACCGGATGCTGCGCTTCCCGGTGGTGGTGTCTTCCTCGATGACCTCAGCGCCGAGGATGTCGGACGGCATGAGGTCCGGCGTGAACTGGATGCGGCTGAAGCGAAGGCTGAGTGCTTCCGCCAGCGTCTTGATGAGGAGCGTCTTCGCGAGCCCCGGCACGCCGCGCAGGAGGCAATGACCGCCGGCTAGCAGGCAGGTCAGCACTTCGCGCACCACGGTGCGCTGGCCGATGATGACGCGCGAGACTTCCTTCTCCAGTCGCGCGACGAGGTCGCCGGCTTGTTCGAAGGTGAAGTCGGTGGACTTGGGCGCGGGTGGGGAGAGGGTCACGGGGGTAGTCTAGCCGCCGCACAGAACGTGGGTAGCGGGTCGGGGGTTTGGGGTGGCGGAGCCCAAAAGCACCTCAACCCCCCCGACCCGCGACCCCCAACCCTGCTTCATCGGTAGTTCCCAAACTTCAACTCCACGCCAAAGTCCTTCGAGCGCAGCAGCGCCATCGCCGTCTGCAGCTCATCCTTCGACGGCGACGAAACGCGCACCTGGTCGCCCTGTATCGACGCCTGGACCTTCTTCAGCTTTGCGTCCTTGATGGCCGCCGCGACCTTCTTCGCGGTGTCTGAATCGAGCGCCATCTTGAGCCCGATTTCCTTGTGCACGGTGTCGCCGCCGGCTGGAATCGTCTCACCCATGTCGAGGTTCTTCAACGGGACGCCCCGCTTGATCAGCCGCCCCTGAAGCACATCCACCAGCGCGCGCATCTTGAAGTCGTCGTCGGCCACGAGCTTCAGCTTCCCTTCTGCCCGGCTGAACTCGATCGCGACCTTCGATCCCTTGAAGTCGTAACGCTGCGCAATCTCCTTCTGCGCCTGGTTCACCGCGTTATCGACTTCCTGCAGATCCACGCCGGTCGTGACGTCAAAGGAGCTGGTGGTGGCCATGCTGGAGGGGGTGAAGGACTTGTCGGCTCGAACGTACGTTAGGCTTGATCCCACGAACGCTACAGGTCGTCGTCGATGGCATCGGAGTACCGTTCGAAAAACTCCGCTGGATCATTGGCAAACTTCCACGCGTCGGAACTCCGAAGCGCCGCGCTGTAGGTGGCAATCTGCGGTTCAACAACGAGACCGTCGCTCCGAACAAGCACCGCCTGGGCGATTCGAACAAAGTGTAGCAATGCCGCCCCAAACCTGGAATCGAGTCGCCGTACATCGACGCGTGCCGTCACCGCGCTCACGCGACCATCCTCGGACCACACATCGACGCGGTTCCCATCCTGGGTTCCCCAGGTCTGAAGTTCTGCACTCGGCGACGGCTCGGCTGATGCAACATCGCCAAGGCGCTTCTGATAGTCAGCAGGGAGACCGTGAGTTGTCCACCATGGTGTACCAACCAGGCCCGACGAGTCCAGCGCACCATGTGACGCGAGCGCGCGTCGTGGGATGACGTAGAACTCGACCTGCCAGGCAGCCATTCCTATCCCCGCTGTGAAGGACAACCAATCTACTCGTCAGGCGCGGGGCAACGCGATCGACACGTGCTGGGTCTCGGCGGTCACTCTAGCGCAGGTAGGGCGGCACGTTCGCGGCGATGGCCGTGAACTCCGCCTCGGTGAGGGGAATCGTGCGGAAGGCGGCCCAGCCGTTGCGTGCACCAAGCGGACCGCCGACGGCGTCGGTTCCATAGAGAATCCTACCGACACCGAGCCGCCGAATCTGGCCCGCGACCTTCGCTGCGTTTGCCGGCGTGATGCGCCGGTCGATCACGGCGGACACGTCGAACCAGACGTTCTTCATGCGCGGGTCCCCGCGCTCGATGGCATCGGCAAACACGGCCAGCGCGCTATCAGCACGGGGGTTGGCGGCGCCGCCGGCGCCGGCGAGATGCGCGATCTGCACGTGCACGTCTTTCGCCAGCGGAAGCAGTTGCTCGAGAAACACCCGTGCCTGCTCGGCGCCATAGGGCCGCGAGTTGTCGATGTTCGCATGCATATGCGCCACGATCGTCATCCCGTTGTCGTTCGCCAGGCGGAAGACGCGCTTCATCTGATCCAACTGCTCGGGAATGTCGGTCCGCACATCCGAGTTCCCGAAATGAAGCTTGAGCGCCCGCCGTAGCACCGGATCGCTGCCGCACCGCGCGATTTCCTGGAGCGCATACGCCTTGAGGGGATTCACCGAGCAAGCCGCAAAGAGCCGACCGGGATACTGCGACACTTGCGACGCCGTCCAGTCGTTCTCGTTCCGAACCTTCGCCTCTTCGTCCTCTACCTGCCGCGTCGGGCTGCCATACATGTAGGCGGTGGAGAGGACGAGGGCCTGACGAATTCCCGCGGAGTCGAGGATTGCGATCACATCCTTTGCGGTGATGCCAGGCGCGGGACTACCCGCCGGAGAGCGCATCGCCGCCAGGGCAGGACTGGCGATGTGCTGGTGGAAGTCGCCCACGGGTGACTGGGCCCGCGCCACGCTCACCGGTAGGACGAGGAGCGCGATGGCGGCAGCGTTTCTCATGACGGTAGACGGAGGGTGAATGGGGAATGCGGCTCCGGGCCCACAGCTGTCGTCTGGCCGACGTGACAGTCTGAAAGTAACCAGCCTTCTGGCGGCTTGGCGGTTGCGGGTGCAAAATCCTGCCCCGTATCCCACGTCGGATTCCGCTTACGCATAGCCAGGAGTTTCCAAGTGCGGCGCCTGTATTCCATTGGTTGGCTTTTCCTCGCGGTGATCTGGACCGGATGCGCCGATCCCGTGGGGCCCAATCCGATGTTCACTCCCCTGGCGGCCGTGGTCGATCCGACTCCAAGCCCGATTCAGGTTTATGGCTCCTGGCACTGCAGCAACGATTTCTGCACCTGGGGAGCCGAACGGAACCTGACCGACTTCGACAACATGAACCACTGGCTGGTGGACCGGGGCGACGGCCGGCCGTCAGTCAATCTGGTCGTGCTGAGTTTCGTGCACCCCTATCGTTTGCTCAAGAAGACCACCGACGCGCAGACGCTGAACGGGATCCCGCGCGGGATGACCCCAGCGATCGTCGACTACTTCAAGTCCCGCGGCATCAGGGTCATGCTGTCGATTGGCGGGATCACGTATGTCTCCGCCTGGAACCAGGCCCTGGCCGAAAATGCGACCCAGCTCGGGCTCAACGCCGCGGAGGTTGCCGGTACGCTCGGCGTCGGGATCGAGATCGACTATGAAGAGAGCCGCAAGGCGGACACCACACGGATGCAGGCCTTCATCGACGCCTATCGCTCCGTGCACCCGTACGACGCGACGGGAATCAGGCATCCCGCCAGGCTGACGATTGACCTGGCAGCCGGGAGTCGGTGGCTGATCGACCTGACTAACAAGGCGACAAGAGCCTGGCTCCGCACGGACCTGCCCGTGCTGGACTACGCCAACGCGATGGTCCCGGCGAGACAGCCGTCGGCGACGACGGCCATCGAGTACTGGCAGGAGCACGTCGATGGCAAACCACAATACGCTCCGCCAATCCTGCCGCTCGCGCCGGCCAAGTTTACCGGGAGCCTGTACATCGCGGACGGCGGCAAGGCCATCAATGAGTGCGTGAACTACAGCAAATCGCTGCAGTCCGCGACGCGGACGTTCGTGCAGGGCGTGCTTCCGAAGGGTGGGACTGGGACCACCGCGGGTATGCTCGGCTTCATGTTCTGGGCCGCGGAACGTCCGGCCGTGCGAGGTATCGGGACAGTGCCGCCTAACGGCTGCGCAAATGGCGTGGGCACGGGGGCGACAGCCATGGACATTCCGGTCCCGATGTCCGCCCTGCGAATGCGCTGAGCTGTGAACAGGGCTGCGCGAGCGCGCGCCGTATCAGGATAGCGAGCGTCAAGCGCCGACCCCGCGCGCTGGTCGGCGGGCGAGGGCGATAAGGAGGGCCCCAATCCCGCCGACCAGGAGCATCTCACCCGCAATCTCGATCCAGAACAGCATGGGATCGCGTGTACGGTGCGCGTACATCTGTCCAGACTTGGCAATGGCGACGCGGCCGTCGCCAAAGAAGCCGCCGATCGACTTTATGGTGATCGCGACGACGAGCGTCCATCCGAAGGCGACCACAATACGTCGGGTGGTGGGCGCCGCGAGTCGCAGGACCCCGGGCGTTCGAAACCCCGTGCGATACCAGACGTATGCCCCCACGGCGATCGCGAACCCCAGCGGCAGGTTTTCCAGGAGGATGGTATTACGCATGGACGCCTAACGTTCGAGTCAGGCGCAAACTGCAGCAAAAAGCTCTAGCACCCAGCACTCAGCACTCAGCCATGTTGAAAGTATCGATCATGGCTTGGGCGCCGGAGCGTCGTTCCACATGTCAATCACGTTTTTCCATTTACCGGTTGAATCCTTGCGCCACACTGTCACGACCTTCCCGTACGTCGTAACGGGCGTCCCGCTCGAGTCATTCACCGTTGTGACGTTGCGTTCGATCAAATAGGCGAGGTCACCGCTTTGTGCCACATGAACCGACAACGGCTCCCACTTGATGGTGAAGCCCGGCATTTTCATCCCGGCCTCCACGTATCCCCGGATCGCGGCCTTCCCCTCCAGCGGGGGCAGGCCTGGCGCCATCATGACGGCGTCGTCAGCCCAGCCAGTCATTATAGAGTCCAGGTTCCCCGTTGCCACGAGATTGGACCAGTCCCGGCTGACCTGCATGAGCGCGCGGCCTTCCTCTTCAAGGTCCGGTGCTGGCGGGCGGCATCCTGTCAGCAGGCATGCTGACCCCACGGCGAGTGACCAGAGATGACGGCTCATGATGCCTCCGTACGTGAGTGGATGCCAGCGAGGATGCTCGCGCTGCCTAACGGATAGCGTTCAGGTGCAGTGGATCAAGTAACATCGCGCGGTGGACGCGCGCCAGCGCGCTTATCTCCTCAGAAGCAGAACGGCGATGATCAACAGCGGGATGTGCACCATCATCGGGACGTTGCGGCCAACAACGGCTCCGGCTGAAAGTCCGAAGGCGATGGCAAACCAGCCGGCCCATCTCGAAACCATCCCGGTGCGAAGCACGTCCCAACCGAGTCCGGCGCAGGCCAGGTAAGCCATTGCGATGTACAGCATGAACATCACACCGGAGAATCGGTGCCATGCCTCGTACGTCGTTGGAATGGCGTCCGTCGCAATTACCTCGTTCGCCGCCCACACCTGAACGGTCACGCGGAAAGCGACGCTCACGAGCCAGAACACGCCGCCGACGACGTAGAGGGCCGCCGTCAAGTCGGTCAGCGTCGATCCGCTTCCGGACCGATTTCGCGCGCCGGCAAACGCAACGAAGCCGAGCATGGTCAACACGACACCAATGACAAAGCAGGTGTGAATCCAGTACCACGCGGCGCGATGCTCGCCGATGACCTGCAAGCTTCGCTTGAGTGGACTGTACCACTGTTCCCACGGTGGCCAGAAAGCGCCTACGAGAAACACGATGCCGCCGATGAGTAGCAGCAGGGCGGCCGTTCGCAGGTCAGCGGACGTGGTCTCGGTCATGTTCCGCTCTCAGGGAGTTCGAACGGAATCGAGCATCAACTGGTCCTGAGCACCAGACGTCCAGCGTTGCCCGCCTGTTATCACTCCCACACAGCTAACGGCTCTTCAATTCCACGCTGACGACGTGAAGTGGGGTTACGCCCACATTCTCGAGCGAATGCGGCCCAAGAGGATCACCCCACAGCACGGAAGGCGGGTCCGATGGCCCAGCGCCGGCGCGCGTGTCCAAAAGCACGTTGCCCTCGGCGTCCCGGCGAACGAACGCGCTCCAACTGCGAATGAGGTGGACTGCCGGCCACTGGTGGGTATGGACTGGAGTGCGCTCTCCCGGCCCAATAAGCGTATCCAGGACACGCACTCGGTCATTCTCCAGCACTAATCTGTGGTGCGCCGGCGCGGCCACGAGCGCATCCAGCGCTTCGGACCATTATGCTGCTGGTGACATATGCTCGACAGTAGTGACGGGCGCCTGACCCTAGCAGTGCTTCACCCCGACGCTAAGGCCTCGGAGGGAGGTCGTCAGGGTGCGTGCGGAACCAGTCCGCGCGATGTCCATACCTCAGCTGCATCAGTTGATTCAGGTTCCCCTTGATCTGATTGTGCCGCGCAACTTCGGCCTGCTGCGCCGGCGTCAGTTCCACCGCGTGAGACATGCTGCGATCCGGCTCGGGACCCAGGTACACGACGGCGTTCATCACTGATGTCAGCGGCTCCTGCCGAGCGCTGGAGAGGTCTCGCGGATAAGGAGGCGCGGTTGGGAGCTTGTCCGTGCCCGCATAGAATGGCTGTGTCGGATCGCCGAGTCTGGTGATCAGATCGGCATCTGCTCCGCGCTCGCGGATCACGCCCACCATGAACCACTGGTCGAGGCTCACCTTCTGGCGCGCGTCGGCGGTCAGCGTTCCGCGTCTGTTGACGTGACCTTCGCCGTAGATCGTGAAGAGTTTGCGCGACGGCTCCGGGTTGTAGTGTTCCATGATGACGTGCGCGGCCCAATTGCTCTTGTAGGCGTATCGGGCCACGTCTTCCTGCGTCTGTGCCCTTGACCAATCGATGGGTTCACACCCGCCGATGACTCGAATGCGGCGCGCTGGCTCCAGGTGCTCATTGATCGCGCGGACGGCCTCATAGAACGCTGGCATGAGCGTAAGCCGGCCCCAGAGATCGGGCGCGTCGGTGTTGATCCAAACGGGGGCGAGC
>DATMBT010000176.1:0-8189 GCA_035559475.1 Gemmatimonadaceae bacterium | reverse complement strand
TTGCCTGACGAGTGATGCGCCTCGAGCGCCGTGCGCGTGGCCGTGAGGGCGTCTTCCACCTCACGCTGGCGGAAGCCCAGCGACGCCAGGTCTGTCGTGCCCTGCGCGCGCAGGATGTGCGCAGGGAACTGCTGGTCCACGCGCTCCAGCAAGCCTAACGTCGAAGCCGGCAGTGACTCGGCGAGGTACTGGTCGGCCAGGCGGCCCATCAACGGCACGCCGACGGCGCCCGCCATGCCCAGCCCGATGCCCGCGGTGAGGACGATGCCCAGCGATCCCGTCTTCGGCACACGCTCACTCACGACGCCTACCATGGTGGGGAAGAAGAACGCGACGCCCCAGGCGAAAACCGTCGCGGCGGCAAACGCACCCAGCGTTCCCTGGGCAAAGCTCAGGAGGAAGAGGCCCGTGCCGGTCAAAGTGGCTGCGGTGAGCAACATGCCGGTGGGCGAGAGACGTTCCACGAAATGTCCGGCGAGCGCGCGCAGGACCACCATCCAGCCGCTGATCCATACCAGCACCAGGATGCCGTGCAGGCCACCCGCCTGGAGCACGGCAGGCACCCAGCGCATCGGGCCCAGTTCCATTGATGTCGTGATGGCCATCATCGCGATCATCAGCAGGAAAAACGGGTTGGTGAGCGTGTAGCGGAACATCTCGCCAACCGGAATGCCCACTTCCGCGTTTTCCGTGCGCGGGAACCTCTGCGGCAGGACCATGATCCCGTACACGATGATCGGGACGTAGATCACGGCGAGCTGCCACGACCAGTGACTGAACCGACCACCATACGTGGAGAGCAACCAGCCGGCGATGCCACCGAGGACGATGCCGATCGGGAAGAACGCATGGAACCAGTTCAACCGTTTTGTCTTTTGATCAGGATAGAGCGCTGCGACCAGGGGATTCCCGGTCACCTCGATCATGCCGTTGCCCGCGGCGAGGGTTGCGGCGCCACCCATCAGCATCCAGAAGGCCGATGGATCTCCAACGCGCGTCACAGCCGCGATCATCAGCGTGATGCCGATCAGGTGACCGGCGAAGGCGAGCCGCGCACCGTTCTTGAGGCCGAATGCCTCGAGCATCGGTCCCATAACGAGCAGTGATATCGCCATCCCCCAGAGCGCCGCGCCGCCGATCAGCCCCACCTGGAAGTTTGTGAGGATGAATTCCTGCTTGAGCGGCACGAGGATGTTGCTCACCAGCGCGAACGAAGCGCCGGTCGGGATCAGCGCGAGACAGGTACCAAAGAACAACCGGCTGCGGTTTGCGCCGGCGTCCTCGGAGGGCACAGCCATCGGTGAGCTCCCGGATGAAGAATTCGAGCCAAGTATAAAGGAACAGCGCAAAAAGGGTCAGACTCCATTTGACTCCTGGACCAGGCGCACAACCGCGATTCCAAGCAGTCAAATGGAGTCTGACCCTTTTTGCGCGTGCAGGGTCTCCCCAAGCGCGTTCACTGTAAGGACCGACAACAGGATCGCCGCCCCCGGGAACAGCGCGAGCCACGGTTCCGTCGCCATGGTCGCCTGCGCCTGGTAGAGCATGTTCCCCCAGCTCGCGGTCGGCGGCTGCACGCCGACGCCGAAGAACGACAGCGCGGACTCGAGCAGGATGGAACGACCCACCGCCAGCGTCGTGGCCACGGCAATCGTCGGCACGACGTTGGGGAGGATGTGACGCCAGATGGCCATCCAGCCGCTCGCTCCAACGGCGCGCGCCGACTCGACGAATCCCCGCGACGCGAGCGACTGCACTTCGGCGCGCACGACGCGCGAGGTCTCCATCCAGCTCACCGCCGCCACCAGCACGATCAACAGCGCGACACCGGGCTGGAGAATGAGGGACGCGATCATCAGGAACGGCAGCCGAGGAATGGCGAGGACCGCGTCGGCGACGCGCATGAGCAGTGCATCGATCCAGCGCCCTGCCCAACCGGCCACCACACCCACCCCGGTGCCTAACGCAACAGTCAGCGTGGCGGCCAGGATGCCGACCGCAAGCGATACCCTCGCGCCGAAGAGGACCCTCGAGAACAAGTCCCGTCCCAGGTCGTCGGTGCCGAACCAGTGCACCATCGACGGCGGCGCGCGGCGCCCGGCGAGGTCGATGGCATCAGGCGCGTGTGACGCTATCCACGGCGCCAGGATCGCTGCCAACAACAGGACGGCGGCAGCAATCAGCGCTGGCATCGCACGCCACTTTGCACTCCTCACTCCGCGCCCTGTACTCATCTCGTCCTCGGGTCGAGCGACCGGTGCACGGTATCGGCCACGAAGTTGAGGACGATCACGGCGATCGACGTCACCATGAGAAACGCCATCAGCACGGGGTAGTCCCGACGCGACAGGGCCTCGGTAAAGAGTCCACCCAATCCGGGCCACGCGAACACACTCTCGGTCACCACCGCGCCCGAGACCAGGAGCGCTGCATCAAGCAGCACAACCGTCAGGAGTGGACCAGCCGCATTGCGCAGTGCGTGACGCAGCCACACCCTCGAGCGCGGAACACCTCTCGCCTCGGCGGCGAGGATGAACCGCTGGGAGAGGATCCCGATCATCGACGCGCGCAGGTAGCGCGACCAGGCAGCCGCGTGAACCGCGGCCAGCACGATGGCGGGAAGCACGAGGTGGCGGAGTCGGTCGGCCACGGTGACATCAAATGCGGAGGACCGGCCCGACGACGGGAGCCATCCCAGGCCAAGCGCGATAGTCAGTTGCAGGACCAGCCCGAACCAGAAGACCGGCAGTGACACGCCCGCGAGTGCCACGACGCTGCCCGCCCGGTCGAACCAGCCCCCGCGCCGGATGGCGGACCAGATGCCTAACGGCAGGGCCGCCAGGAGCGCCACCACCAGCGACGCGCCGGCCAGTTCCAGCGTCGCCGGAGCGCGCTCCAGCATCCGTTCGAGGACGGGCCGCCCGTCGGAGAGGCTGTATCCCCAGTCACCGGTCGCGAACGCGCCAATCCAGCGGAGGTACTGGGTGGCCACCGGCTGGTCGAGGCCTAACGCGCGACTGAGCCGTTCAATGTCCTCGGGGCGGACGCCCGGGTTCTCGAGATAGACCGACAGCGGTCCGCCGGGTACCGCGTGCAGCAGCGCAAACACCAGCACCGAGACAAGAAGTACCAGTGGGATGGACTGCGCGGCGCGCTTTACCAAGGAGGCAGGAAGCAGGAGGCGGGAGGCAGGGGTTGAAGGAGCGTCTTATTTAACCGTTTCGTTCCTTCCCTGCCTCCTGCCTCCTGCCTCCTGTCTCCTGCCTCCTGCCTCCTACCTCCTCACGTTCCACAAATGCACGTTCCAGAAAATGCCCGCGTTGGTCGGATTGCCGGTGAATCCTTCCAGGGTCGCGGGGACGGCATCCAGCCGGGTGACGTTGTACAGCGGGATCTCCACCGCGAGGTCAGCAATCCGCTGTTGTGCCGCGACCAGCAATGACCGGCGTCGCGCCTGGTCAACGGTCCGGTCAGACGCGTACAGCAGCTGCGTGAGCGAATCGTCCTCGATGTAATTGATGTTGCGCCCCTGCGGCGGCGTCCGGTCCTTCGCAAAGAAGAGCGTGAGCTCCGGGTCGGCGGGCATGTGCCACCAGTGCAGCATGGCGTCGAACTTCCCCTCGAACCACAAGCCGCTGATGGACGTACCGTCCACCAGGCGCACCTGGGCCTCGACGCCCACGTCGCGCCACATGCGTTGCAACGCCTGCGACACATTCTCGCGGACGGCAAACCCCGCTTGGGTGATCAACGTGAACGAGAGGCGTTTCCCGTTCCGTTCGCGTATCCCGTCGCCATCGGTGTCGCGCCAACCAGCTTCCTCGAGAAGGGCACGAGCCCGCTCCGGATCGAAGTCGTAATGCGTGACGGAGTCCGTGAACGCCCAGCTGACGGGCTGGATGGGACCGTGGATCACGGGCGCCAGGCTGTCCAGGATCGTCCGCACGATGATCTCACGGTCGATCGCATGCGTCAGCGCCCGGCGCACGCGGACATCGCGGAAAGCCTCGACCGACCGCTCGTTGAGCGTTACGTGCTCGTACGAGTTGCCCATCATCCGGTGGATCGAAAGCCCGGGAACGTCACGCACCTCACGATACTTGTCCCACGGGACGAGCGCGGTCAGGTGCACCTCGCCACCCCGAAGCTGGTTGATGCGCGTCGTGGTGTTGGCAATGAACCGGAACAGGATCCGGCGGATGGCCGGCAGCGAATCACCCTGCCAGTACCCCGGCACCCGCTCGAGCAGGACATATTCGCCGGTCTTCCACTCGGCCACGCGGTACGGGCCGGTGCCTAACGGGCTGCGGTTGTAGTCCTGCGCACCGTCGATGTCGCGGCCCTGGAGCAGGTGGCGCGGAAGCGCACCGCGGATGAACTGCAGCGCGTATGGTGCGTAGACCTCACGGTATCGCACGATGGCCGTCAGGGAGTCGGGCGTGTCCACGCGCTCGATACGATCGAACCCGTCGGTGCTCTCCGGGTTGTAGTCGGGCGAGTTGATCGCCTCGACGGTGAACTGGATGTCCGCCGAGGTAAACGGGACGCCATCGTGCCACTTGATGCCCGGACGCACGTGCCAGGTCACGTCCATGCCGCCATCGGGCCTCAGCACCACACCACCGTTTTCGAGGGTGGGTACTTCCGCGGCCAGCAGTGGCACCACGTTCATCTTTTCGTCGGTGATCGTGAGGCCCTCGACCACACATCCCTGGATGTCTTCGAGGATGTGTGTGCTGAACCGGTTCATGGTGTCCGGTTCGCGATCGTAGGCAACGATCAACAAGTCGTTCGATGCACCGCGTCGCGCTTCGCCCGCGCACGACGCCAGCAGGAGTGCCCCGAGCAGGCCAAACGCGATCCGGATCCTCACTCGCGGCCCTTTGGCCCGTGGCCCGAGGCCTGTGGCCTCGCTGCCGCCATCAATCGGGCGACCAGCGGCACCGGCATCGATCCGAAGCTGAGCAGTTCATCATGGAACCCGCGACTCGAAAACGCCGCTCCACGTGAGGCTTCTTCAGCCGTGCGCAGGCGCCACAGGTCACGGAGGCCAAGCCAATACATCATGGCGGTGCCCGGAAACATCGAGCACTTGGTCACCTCGGCGTGTGCGGCGGCGGGCGTGAGCTGCGCCGACGAAACGTGAAAGCGGACAGCCTCGTCGAAGCTCATCCGGCCGGTATGCAGCTCCAGGTCAACCACGGCCCGCGTCATCAGGCGCACCCTGGTGTGGTGCTCCGCCACCCGCTCGTCCGACGAGAGGAAGCCTAACGATTCCATGACTTCCGTGGCGTAACACGCCCACCCTTCCGCCATGGTACCACCGCAGAACATGGCAATGCGGCAGGCGGTGTCCACGGCAGCCACCCGGCCTATCCGCGACGGGGAACGCGACGCATGCCAGTTCTGGACGTGATGTCCAAAACCACCGTGATGCGCCACGTGGTTCAACTTGATCGTCGAGCGGTTCCACATCCGGACAAAGGTGTCCATCGCCGTGGAATCCGTGGGCGACGGACGCGGCACGTCGTAGTGGCCGAGTGAGGCCGACATCGGCGCGGGTGATCGATACGGCAGGTAGTACAGGAACGGGGCCGCGCGCATCGCCCACGCCGGCATGAACCGGTATGGCAGCGGCGCATCGGGCCACGTCACCTCTCCGCCAGCGAGGTCGCGACATTCCTGCCAGAGCACCTTCGCCGCGTCCAGGACATCGCCGGTATCGGGCACCCACGCGGCCATCCTCGTCGCGACCGCTGGCCACTCCTCGCCCTGCAACGCATCGCGCAGGTGGAACGTCTCGCGCTCCAGCGCTGCCCGCGCCTCATGCTGCAACCGCTCGATAGGCACGTCACACCAGTGACCACGACGGATCAGCAGCGACAGCAGGCCATGACCGGCTGCATAACGACTTGCCGGTGCCGGCTGGCGCGCGGCGAGATACGACCGGAACCACTCGACGGCAGCAGACGCGTGGGCCGCGGCCTCCTGGAGGTCGCGGCACAACGCCACCGGCGCTCCACCAGCAACGGGCCACCCCGGCAGGTCGGAGAGCAACAGGAGGCCGCCCTCGCACTCGCGGATCGCGCGATCACGCCACGCGGCGGGCATTTCGCCTTCGCCCAGCGTGCGTCGCGCTCCGTGCAGGAACGCCGGAACCGCCCGCAGCCGGGACACGGCCGCTTCCACACGCGGCTCGACCGGCGCATCGTCATCACGGGCCAGTGCGATGATGGAGAACAGCGCCTCACCGATGGCGAGCGACGGGTTTCCACGAACGAAGTGAAGGGACTCGTCTTCGGCCAGCTTGACCTCGAGCACCGAGTCCGCGAGCGCCCCGTCGATGGCAGGCCAGTCGCGACTCCGCAGTTCCTCGGAATGCAAAACGCCAAGCCCCGCCTCGGCGAGCCGCCGGCGCAGCTGGCACATCTCATCGCGCGCCGACTGCATCAGTTCGGGCGAGAAGTCCGGCAGCACGTGGTCGTGCTCATGGATGCCGGTGAACGTCGCGGTCACCGGACGCCGCCGGTAGAAGCCCTCGAAGAACGCGTCGAGAGCCAACTCCTGTTCGGTGCGCCGCGCTGTATTCACGTCATCCGCCGTGAGTGCCGTGCTCATTGGGGCACCCCCCCGTCCAGTGGCAATGATACCCACCGGCGTTCCCGGAACGACTTCTCCACGGCGTTGATGACTTCCTGGACGCGCGCGCCGTCGGTGAAGTCGGCCTCGTTATGGTCGTCGCCGCTCAACACGTCGGAGATGAACGACGTGACCAGGTTGGCGTAGAAGAGCGTGCGCCACGATTCCCGCGGGCTGCCACCGGGCGGATAAAACCTCTCCGGAACCGTCAGTTCCCTGAATTCCACCGCATCAGGCGTGGCGGCCCGCAGGACCTCGCAAATGCCGTTCTCCTCGACCAACCGGCAGATGAGGGCACCCTTGCTGCCATACATCCTGGCCTCGAGCCCGGGATAATTACCAACCGTCACGAAACTCGTCTGCACGCTGCCTAACGCTCCATTGGCGAACTCGCCCAGAAAGATGTCACCGTCGTCGATGTTCATGCGCATCATGCGCCCGGTGGCGCGGACCATGCGCTCCGGCACGAAGTTGCGCATCGTGCCCACCACCTGGCTGAACGGGCTGCCGGTGAACCACATGCCCAGGTCGATGATCGGCGCGCCGTACCCCTCCAGCGAGGACACGTGGAGCACGGACTGGTCCGCGTCGGGATCGACCTGCCGCAGCGGCGTCTGCGGATCGATCCACTGGGAGTTCTGCTCGTAGCCGTTGAAGATGTACGGCGTTCCGATGAACCCCTCGTCGATCAGCGATTTCATGTACTGCATGGCCGGGCTGAACCGGAACGTGAAGCCGAGTCGCGTCTTGAGCTTTCTCGATCGCGCCAGGGCCGCGGCGCGCAACGTGTCGCGGTAGTCAAACGCGACCGGCTTCTCACACAACACGTGCTTCCCAGCCTCGAGCGCCGCCATGCTCAACTCGAAGTGTGTGGCACTCGGCGTGCACACGTCCACCATGTCCACGTCGTCGCGGCCGACAATTTCGGTGTGATCGCGAACGACGACTGGTATGCCGAAATCGACCGCCGCCTGCTCAGCCAGCGCGCGATTCGGGTCAGCGATGGCGACAACCTTGCACCTGGAGTCCCGAAGGTAGCCCGGGATGTGGGCGTGCCGTGCCCACGCCCCGGCGCCGAGGACCGCAACGCGTACAGGTCCCGTACTCACGGGCGTGGCATGGATGTCGGGAAAATCGCTGCGGTCATCGAGACGCGAATTGTACCGGCGCGTTCCGCTCGTCACCAGTCAAATTGCTCACTCGGATATCTTTAGCCTGAAGCTCTCGAGCGGACGTAACGGCAAATACCGAGGTTGTGATGAGAAAGAACCTACTCGCTGCGTTGCTGATCGTGGTCGCCCAGCCAACGATCGTGCGGTCACAACAGGCACCTGTCGTGTTCACCGGCGTATCGGTCATTCCGATGGATCGCGATGAGGTACTGCAGAACCAGACGGTGATCGTGGAGCTGGGACGCATTTCGTACGTCGGCGGTCCGCGATCAGCGCCTTCAGGCGCCACGATGGTGGACGGCCGTGGCAAGTTTCTAATGCCCGGCATCGCGGAGTTTCACGCGCACGTTCCGAGTGGTCCGCAGGCCGCCAATACAC
>DATMBT010000175.1:0-5921 GCA_035559475.1 Gemmatimonadaceae bacterium | reverse complement strand
CGCGGCGTTCGCGACGGCGAGGATCTGTGGCGTGGACCGATAGTTCTCCTCGAGCCGCACCACGCGAGCGCCCTGAAAGTCGTGCTCGAAGTCGAGGATGTTCCGGATGTCGGCGCCGCGCCAGCCATAGATGGACTGGTCGTCGTCACCGACGACGGTCACGTTGCTGTGCCCTGCCCCGAGCAGGGACACGAAGCGGTATTGCGCGCGATTCGTGTCCTGATATTCGTCGACCAGGACGTGCTTGAAGCGACGGCGGTATTTCTCCAGCACGTCCGGGTTCTGCTCCAGCAGGTACACCGGCAGCACGAGCAGGTCGTCGAAGGTGACCGCATTCGACTGGCGCAGCGCCGCGTCAAGTTCGCGATACACCTGCGCCGCCGCCTTCGAGAACGGATCCATCGCGAGCTTCTCGTATTCGGCCGACGAAACCAGCGCGTTCTTGGCGTCCGAAATCGCGGCAAGGATAGCCTGGGGCGGCCGATCTTTCGGCGAGATCCGCAATCGCTCCATGACATGCTTCACGGCGGCGATCGAGTCGTCCTCGTCGTAAATCGTGTAGCTCTGGGTTCTGCCGACGAGCGCCGCATGGATGCGAAGCATCCGCGCTCCTATGGAGTGGAACGTGCCCGTCCACATCCCGGCGGGCTCAGAGCCAAGCAGGTCGGCGATGCGCGAACGCATCTCGCCCGCCGCCTTGTTGGTGAACGTCACCGTCAGGATCTGGTGTGGTGTCACACCCTCCTGCTCAATCAGCCGCGCCACGCGACGCGTAAGCACTCGCGTCTTTCCGGAGCCAGCGCCGGCCAACACCAACAGCGGGCCGGCACCATGCTCGACCGCCTCCCGCTGTGCGGGATTCAGCCCCGACAGCAGGTCGCCACGTACATCCACTGAAGTCATCCCGGGAAAATAAACTCGAAGCGTGCCCCGCGGTCGGAGGGTACCAGCGCGAGCGACCCGCGATGCCATTCGGCCACGATCCGGTGCGCCAGCGCAAGGCCAATTCCCCAGCCTCGCTCCTTCGTCGTGAACCCCGGCTCAAACACGCGGCGGCGCAGTTCGCGCGGGACGCCGGGACCATCATCAGTGACGCGGATGCGAATGTCGCCTTCCGGCAGGCGGGCTCCCTCGACAACGATCTTGCCGCCTCGTCCGGCGAGCGCGTCAACGGCGTTTTTAACGACCGCTTCGAGCGCCCATTCGATCAGTACCGCATCGCCCTTCAACGGGAGTTCGCCCGACGTTTTCAGCTCCATCGTCACGGCGTGGGCGAGCGTGGGAACCCGCGCGCCGAAATAGTTGGTGACGCGTTCCAGGACCTGAACCGCATCGACCAGCTCCTGCTGCGGCGGTCGGCCGATGCGCTCGAAGCGATGAGCGACACGTTCCAGGCGCTCGATGTCGTGCGACATATGGCCGACCGCGCGCTGACTGAGCTCGTCACCCTCGCGATCCATCAGCAATTCGATCCAGCCGGACAAACTCGAGATCGGCGTTCCCAGCTGGTGTGCGGACTCACGCGCCATGCCCGCCCACACGCGTTCGCGATCGGCACGCGCTCTCGCCTGCACTGCGTAACCACCCGCCAGGAGCAGCATCGCCAGAATCGCGACCTGCGCCATCGGAATCACCTGAAGCCCGCGCACCAGCCGCGTGTGACCGAAGTGTATGACCTGATTCGTGCCGAGTCCGCGCGCGTTCACCGGAGTGTTCTGTGCATCGAGCTTCGGAATCCACTCGCGGGCACGCGGATCGGATTCGTCGAACGGCAGGTTGGCCGTCGCAGTCGGGTTCCCCGCGGCGTCCGTGACGATCATCGGTACGCCGGACTCCCGGATGTCGTTCGTGAGTTCGAGGATCGCGGACGCGGGATCGACATCCGGATCCTGCGCGGCCAGTACCTCGCCGAACATCTCGCTCGTTCGTTGCGCCTCCCGTCTCAACTCCACCACCACAGTCCGGGTGAAGAGGACGTACGACCCGAGCAGGAGGGCGACGAGCACCATCACGACGACGATGACGCCGCGGCGCATGAGCTATCGCCGGGATGTCAGATGTCGGATGTCAGTTGTCGGATGAACTGCTTGCCGATCAAGATCGGATTCCCCATCGGCAGTGCAGTTTGTCAGACCTCCGACAACCGACCTCTGATATCCACTCACAAGACGCTCGCTCCCAGATAAGGTCGCAGCACCTCTGGGACCGTGACCGTTCCGTCCGGCTGCTGGTAGTGCTCGAGTATCCCGGCTATTACGCGCGGGAAGGCGAGTCCGGACCCGTTGAGCGTGTACACGAATCGCGGCTTCTCACCTGGTGCTGGTCGATAGCGGATGTTCGCCCGGCGGGCCTGGAAGTCACTGAACGTGCTGCACGACGACACTTCGAGCCACTTGCCAACGCCCGGCGCCCAGATCTCGAGGTCGTAACAGCGTGCGGCGCCAAATCCCGTGTCGCCGGCGGAGAGCAGCACTCGGCGATGTGGGAGTCCAAGGCGCTCGAGCAGAATCTCCGCGTTCCTCGTCAGGCGCTCGTGCTCTTCATCGCCCTGCTCAGGCGTGCAGTAGCGCACCATCTCCACCTTGTCGAACTCGTGGACGCGCAGCAGGCCGCGAGTGTCTTTCCCCGCGGCTCCGGCTTCACGGCGGAAGCAGGCCGAATAGGCTACGAATCCGCGCGACAGCGTCGCGCCGTCCAGGATTTCGTCGCGATAGAGGTTCGTCACGGGCACTTCCGCCGTCGGAATGAGAAACAGGTCCTCATCGCGCAGCGCGTACATGTCCTCCTCGAACTTCGGCAACTGGGTCGTACCGGTCATCGACGCCCGGTTCACGACCACGGGTACCCAGACTTCTTCGTATCCGTGCTCGCGGACGTGCACGTCGATGAAGAAGTTCATCAGCGCCCTCGTCAGGCGTGCCCCGAGGCCACGGAAGACAATGAAACCGGACCCGCTGATCTTGGCGCCGCGGGCGAGGTCGAACAGGCCGCGTTCCTCGCCGATCTCCCAGTGAGGGCGGACGCCATCAGTCTTGCGGGGCTCACCCCACGTCCGCACCACCTTGTTCGCCTCTTCGCCCCCTTCGGGGACATCAGCCAAGGTCAGGTTCGGGATGGCGAGCAGGATGTCCCGTAACTCGAATTCCGCCGCCGCCAGCTCGGTTTCGAGTCGCTGGATCTCTTCACCCAGTGCCCGTCCCGACGTGATCAACTCGTCCGCGGACTCGCCCGCCTTTTTTCGACGAGCGACTTCCTGCGAGTTGACGTTCCGGGCGGCCTTCCGCTCTTCCACCGCCTGGATCACCGTGCGACGCTCGAGTTCGAGCGCCACGCCGCGATCGATCAGTGGAGCCAGTTCGTCGAGCTTCTGGCGGCGACGCATGCCCTCACGCAACAGCTCGACCTGTTCGCGGAAGACCCGCGGATCATGCATTGGCCTTGGCGATTAGCGAGAGGCGAACAGCAGGGGAGCAGCGACCAGCGATCAGCGACCAGCAACCAGCGATCAGCGACCAGCAATGTGCGCGTTAGCACCCAGCGCTCAGTATTCTCAGCTCGTGGGCACGCCCGGCAGGAATGATCGGAAGCCGCAGTTGGGATCGTACGTTATGCGAAATACGATCGTCCGCGTGATCGGATCTACGGTTTTGATCTGGAGCTTGGCGTAGATCAGCTTCGACTGCTGAAACTCACAGATGTCCGTGGCCAACTCGATCGCAGCCCCTTCATCGACCGACAGTGCGAGCGTCGAGTCGTACTGGTAGCCATTGGTTGGCGCCTGCGTCAGCTCCTGGTACGGTATGGTGATCCTCTGCAGGCCAACGCGCCGCGCTGCGGTAACCACACCCCCCACCAGCTTCACCGGGATGATCACCGCGTTCCCCGATGCGTCGATATCGAAGGCGATGTCGAACCCATACGTCGGTTCGAGCCGGAGCGGCGTGAAGAAGATGATGTTGAAGGCGGCCGGAACATTCACCGGCGTTTGCGAGACCGAGTAGACGACGAAGCTATCGGTCCGGACTGCTGTGCTTGCGCGCGTCGCGAACGGATCGTCGCATGCGGCGGTGCCGATGGCGGCAACAGCAACCAGCAGGAGGGCAATCCGACGACTGCCGGAGCGCCCGAAAAGTCGGGAAATTGAGCTGAGGATCACGGCGAACAGTAACCTCCTAACCTGTGATACTTCAAGCGATTGCTCGCTTGACTTCATCCTGTCCCCAATTAGGCTTCGCACGAACAACGGCGGAGACGCTATTGCCCACCATACACGACCTCGTGCGGGCCCTCGCGCAACGCGAAGGAGTCGAGGCGGTAGTGATTCTGGGTCGGGACGGTCTCCTCATAGACACGCGAACCAACGGTGACCTCGACGGCGAACATCTGGCCGCGTTGACGCCGGCCGTCGTATCCGCCGCTGAAGGCATTGGCCAGGCCGCCGGACGTGGGTCACTGACGACCACAGTCATTGAATACGAGCGCGGTCATGCGATCATCTCCGCCATTTCCCCAGACGCAATCCTTCTCCTGATTGTGCACGCGAGCGCGCACCTCGGCGCGCTGCTGTATGACCTGCGGCGGCACCGCGCCAACATCGCCTCCCTCGTGTGATCAACTCTCATCCAGTTGAACGAGCGCATGTCCTGGTGGTCGATGATGAGCCGCACGTCGGCCGTATCATCCAGATGAAGCTCGAGCAGGGCCCATTCCGGGTCACGCTCGCCTATGACGGCATCGAAGCGCTCGAAGCACTCGATCGCGAACCAGACCTGAAGATGGTCTGGCTGGACCTGATGATGCCTCACGTCTCGGGACTCGAGGTCCTCGCACGGATGCGGGCGGACGAACGCACGCGCGAGATACCGTGTGTTATCCTCACCGCGGCGGGTCACGACACGCAGCGCGAAAGGGCAATGACTCTCGGCGCGACCGATTTCATGACGAAGCCATTCAGTCCGAAGCGCCTGCTGCATCGAACCGCTGAATTAGCCGGAGTAAACGTTGACGCTCCGCCGGACGGCGTGTGAGCGACGGAGGCCAGAGGCCGAAGGCCAGCAGTGAGTCGGGTGAGGTGTGGAGCGTGATCCTGGCGGGAGGCGTCGGATCGCGATTCTGGCCAGTCAGCACGGCGCATCGACCCAAGCAACTGCTCCCGCTGGCAAGCGAGCAACCGCTCCTTCGCGACGCGATCGATCGCATGGCGCCGCTGTGCGACCCGCTGCACACCTTGGTGCTGACCAACGCTTCGCTCGTAGAGTCCATTCACACTCTGACTCCGGAAATCCCTCTATCAAGCCTCGTCGCGGAACCGCGACCCGCGGGAACCGCGGCCGCACTGACGTGGGCGGCCGCGCTGATCGAGCGCATCAGCGGAAGCGACGCAATCATGATGAGCATCCACGCCGACTGGGCAGTGGCGGATGCGGAGGGTTTTCGCGCTGCGCTGACCCGGGCGGCATCGCTCGCGACCGCGACGCATTCGCTGGTCACGGTGGGCGTCGTGCCTTCCCGTCCGGACCCCGGGTACGGGTATATCCGGCCCGGCGAACCAATCCCCGACTCGTCAGGCGGTCGTCGCGTGGCGGAGTTCGTGGAAAAGCCGAGTCCTGCGCGCGCGGAAGTCATGGTGCGCGAGGGCTATCTCTGGAACTCCGGGATATTCGTGTGGCGCGTGGGTGACTTCCTGGAGGAAGTCCGCGCGCTCTGTCATGAAATCGCGCCGGCACTGAAAGCGCATCCCACGGACCTCAACGCTTTCTTTGCCGCGGTGGCCACGCCAATCGCGGTCGACGTTGGCGTCCTGGAGCGGAGCAATAAGGTCGCCGTCATTCCCGGCGATTTCGGCTGGGACGACGTGGGAACGTGGGCCGCCCTGCGCCGCGTCCGTGTTCCCGACGATGCCGGCAATGTGACGCAGGGTC
>DATMBT010000174.1:0-2562 GCA_035559475.1 Gemmatimonadaceae bacterium | reverse complement strand
GGAGAGCTCGCCGCGCGCGAGTGCCCGCCAGGCAGCGCCGTACTCGAAAAATCCCATCGCTTCCAGATTCATCAGCTCGAACGGCGCGAAGGCGTCATGAATCTCCACCACGTCGATGTCACGCCGCGCGCGCCGCGCGCGGGTAAACGCTTCGTTGCTCGCCTGGGTGGCTGCAGGAAAACGGCCGGCGTGTTCGCGATCCTGAAAGCGTACTGCGTCGGCGCCACGTCCCCATCCGGTGAGTCGCGGCGCATCGGACGCTGCGTTCGAAGCCGTGAGCACGCACGCAGCCGCGCCATCGGACATGGGCGCGCAGTGCAGACGGCGCAGCGGATCCGCAATCACGGGGCTCGCGCGCACTTCCTCGGCGCTCACGGCGCGCCGGAACTGCGCGTCGGGATTGTGCACCGCGTTCGCGTGATTCTTGATCGCCACGTCGTCGAACGCGGAGGCGGGGACGCGGTACGCGTCGACATAGGCGCGCACGGCCAGCGCGGCGAGGGAAGGGAGCGTGGCACCGTGCGCGTTCTCGACCGGGTCCGACACGCGCGGGGCCAGGAGGCCCGAGGCGGTTGCCGCATCGAGGTGCATCATCTTTTCACAACCGACCACGAGCACGTTCCCATCGGTGGCATGACAGCGCTCGATGGCATGGTGGAGCGCTTCGCCACCCGTTTTGAACGGGCCGTGCACGGCCGGAGTGCCGTCCACCCCGAGCTCGCGCAACACGCCCCGCACCAGCGCCGCCGCGTCGTCGATTCCGCACAACTCGCGCGGCGCGAACGAGGAAAGGAAGACCGAGTCGATGGATTGGGTGTTCGAAGCCCGGAGTGCGGCCGCGGCGGCGTGTCCGAGCAGGGTGGCATAGTCGTCCTCGTGACGTCCGACGCGGGTCATCACGGCTGCTTTGATCTTGATTTCAAACACGTTTTGAGGATATAAAGACGCGGATTTTACGTCAACGAAACGCGCTTACCGGGAGTCCTGCTGTACATGATTCACCGCGTCGCCATCGCCGCGCTGGTCGCCGGACTCACGGCGCAGATGCTCAAGGTCGTGATCGAGCTCGTTCGCACCCGGCGTCTGAATCTGCTGCGCTTTTTCGACAACGGCGGCATGCCGTCGTCGCACACGGCACTGGTCACCGCCCTCACCATCGGGGTCGGCCGCGACGCCGGCGTGGGCTCTCCGCTCTTCGCGGTAACGCTCCTCTTCAGCCTCTATTTCGTTTTCGAAGCGGCCGGACTGCGCATGGAGGTCGGAAACCAGGCGCGCACCTTGAACGAGCTCGTGGACGAGCTGCGCCACACCCACCACCTGGACCGCGAGCGCCTGAAGGAGCTTGTCGGCCACACCTGGGGTGAGGTGTTCGGCGGGTTCCTCTACGGGGCGCTGGTAGCGGCGGTCGCCAGTCTCTAGCCCAAAACGCTGCCCTTGTCCCGTCTCCGGGCTGCCCCTATATTCAGTACGGCGCCGCGAGGCGTCACCCCACAGAACCCTGATCCAATGCAACGGTACAACTTAGCTGTCCTGGCCGTGTCGCTGTGCACGGTGCTGGCGGTCGCCTCCTGCGGTTCCAACGATCCGACGCGGGTGGACCGGCCACCCGTGGTGAATTCCTATTCACCCACCACGCGGACGCTGAACGCCTTCGTGGGCGATACGCTGCAGTTCCAGATCGACGCATTCGATCCCGACCATGATGCGCTCACCACGTCGTACGCCATCGACGATCGCTTTGTGTTCGACGGCACCACCTGGAACTACGTCATCGAAGATACCGGTGCGGTGAGCGTACGCGGCACTGTATCCGACGGCGAGCACACGTCGTACATCGACTGGCATCTCACCACATCGGTTCCCATCAACCTTCCGCCGGTGATCGAGACATCGCTTCCCCAGGAAGCCAGCCCGGTGCTGGTGATCGGCAACTCGATGAACTTCGCCGTGATCGCGGCGGATCCCGAGCTCGACGCGCTGACGTATTCGTTCGCCGTGAATGACTCGCTGGTGGCGACGCAGCGGCAGTTCGTGTACAAGGCGACTTCGGTCGGAATCAAGAGAATCCGCGTGGTGGTGAGCGACGGCGACAAGATCGCCTGGCACGACTGGCAGCTCAAGGTCACCACGGTTCCGGACAACATTCCGCCGGCGACGGTGCTCATCACGCTTGCGGAGACCGGCCAGGAGCCCGGCGAAATCAATATCGAATGGACCGCGGTGGGCCGCGACGGCATGTCCGGTCTGCCTTCGCAGTACCAGGTACGCACGTCACCGGTGCCGGTCCTGACCGAGGCGGACTGGAACCGCGGCAGCGACCGGCCCAACGTTCCTGCCCCCGCCCAGCCCGGGCAGACCATGCGCATGGTCGTGGGCGGCCTCCAGCCCGCGCGCCTGACGTACATCGCGGTGCGTGCCATCGATGACTTCGCCAATATTTCCGCGCTGCCACCGCCGGTGCAGGCGGTCACGCGCGGCATGCGTTTCGGCGGACGTGTCATCGACACCGTGACGTGGCAGGGAATTCCCGGCGCCACCGTCAGCTTCGGGATCCAATCGAAG
>DATMBT010000173.1:0-2561 GCA_035559475.1 Gemmatimonadaceae bacterium | reverse complement strand
AACCTGTTCGCGCGCATTCACCGGGCGGTGATCGTGAACATGGACCGGATCCGCGAGCTGCAGCCGTGGTTTGCCGGTGACTACATCGTGATCCTGCGCGACGGACGGCAGTTGAAGCTGAGCCGGACGTATCGCGAAGCGTTGCAGTCCAGGATGCATCGACTCGCATAGTGGGATGGCAGATGGCGGATGGCGGAAGGCAGATTAACGAACCACCGTTGACCTCCATCTGCCATCTGCCATCCGCCATCCGCCATCCCTGACATGCGCTTCCTGGTCGCGCTGACCCTTCTCGCGCTCAGCAGCTCCGTGAGCGCACAGAATCTCGAGTCACGACTTCAGCAGCGACTCGATTCGCTTCACAGGTCCGGTCGTTTCGCCGGGGCGCAGGTCGCCGTGGCATTGCCCGACGGCCGCACGATCGCGGTTGCGACTGGCATGGCGGACACCGCGAAGGGCGAGACCATGACGACGCGGCACCTCCTCCTGCAGGGGAGCGTCGGGAAGACGTACGCGTCGGCCGTGGCGATGCAGTTGCTCCACGAAGGGAAAATCGCCCTCGACGATCCCATCGCGAAGTACCTCGGGAGCGAACCGTGGTTCAGCCGGCTGCCTAACGCCCATTCCATCACGGTGCGGCAGCTGATGAACCATACGAGCGGCCTGGTACGGTACGAATTCAACGAACGGTTCACCGCCGACCTCACCGCGTCACCCGATCGCGTCTGGACGCCGCAGGAGCTCGTGGCCTACATCCTCGACACCGCGGCGCCGTTTGCCGCGGGGCAGGGGTGGGACTACTCGGACACGAACTACATCGTGCTCGGCATGATCATGGAGAAGGTCACTGGACGTTTGTATTACGACCTCGCGCGCGAGCGCGTCCTGCGTCCCGCTGGCCTGCGAGAGACCGTGCCGAGCGATGCGCGCGTGATTCGCGGGCTGGCAAATGGGTATGCCGGAGCGAACAACCCGTTTGGCGGCTCGGATGCGATGCTCGTGGATGGCCGGATGGTCATCAATCCGCAGTTCGAGTGGACCGGCGGCGGGATCGCCTCGACGGCCGAAGACCTGGCCCGCTGGGGGAAGCGCCTCTATGACGGCGGTGCCTTCGATGCCTCGATGTTGCCGACGCTGCTCGACGGCGTCCCCGCGCGCCTTGGCCAGAACACGAAATACGGGCTTGGCGTGATCATTCGCGAGACGCCAACGTTAGGCACGCTGTACGGCCACAGCGGGTTCTTCCCCGGTTACCAGGCCGAAATGCTCTACCTGCCGGCGCTCAAAGCGGCGGTGGCGTTCCAGGTGAACTCGAGCGTGCCGGGTGCTCTGGGCCGGGGAATGTCGCCCGGCCGGTTCGCGATCGAAGTCGCCGGGATCGTGGCGGAAGAACTCGTTAAGCGCTCGAACGAGGGCATGAACAACAAAGGTCAAAACAATTAACCACAGGGGTCACGGGGGACACGGAGGAGACCCGCACGCGACTGGCTGAACGCGCGTTCCCTCCGTGACCCCCGTGGTCAAAATGTTTTCCGGGGCCCGGAAGCAACCTCGGAGCTCGAGGATCAGCCCGGCTTGCCGCGAAAGCGCGGCGCTAAGATGGTCGCATGACGCGAAGGAATCGAACGCTCCTTGTGCTGGTGGCAGTCGTCGCCGTGGTCTCGCTTGGCGTGGCACGCTTGCTGCGCGATCCCATCCCCCATTTTGTGGAGCGGCGTTCCGGACTCGCGAGCGTGACCGAAGAGGCGCCCGTGATCGAGGACGGACACATGTTGGAGTCCATTCGCGTCACGGGCACCAGCGGACTCGCGGTGAACATGCTCGTGCGCCGCGCGATCGCCGACACGGGCAGAAGGGACCTGCCTCTCGCGATCATCCTTGGCGGTCACTACACCGGACGACAGGCGGCGCGGCTTCTTGGGGAAACACCTGGCGTCATGGTGGCGGCGATGTCGTATCCCTACGAAGGCAATCCGCGACCCGACGCGCTCACGTTCCTCAAGGACATCCCGCGAATTCGCGGCGCTTTCCTCGATACGCCGCCCGCCATCATGCTGGCGCTCGATTACCTGCTGGAGCGGCCCGACGTGGATCGACGGCGTGTCGAGGCCATTGGCGTCAGCCTCGGCGCACCCTTCATCTGCATTGCGGGCGCGCTCGACTCACGCATCACGCGTGTGTGGGCGCTGCATGGCTCAGGCGGATCGTACACGCCGCTCGAAGCGCAAATGCGTCGCGAGATTCCATTCACGCCGGCGCGCATCCTGGCCGCGGGACTGGCGAATGTCATCATCGACGGTCCCAGGCTGGATCCAGTGCGCTGGGTGCCGAAGATTTCTCCGCGACCATTCATGATGGTGAACGCGGCTGATGACGAACGACTACCCCGGCCGGCGATCGAGGCGTTGTACGCAAGCGCGGGTGAGCCGAAAGAGTTGATCTGGATGGAAGGCGCGCACATCCATGCCGACAAGGAGACCGTCCAGCGACTGCTTGCCGTCGTCATGAGTCGAATGACAGATTCGAGCCGCCAGAGTCGCTGAGGCGGCAAGTGCGCGGCC
>DATMBT010000172.1:0-3207 GCA_035559475.1 Gemmatimonadaceae bacterium | reverse complement strand
TCGCCGCCTCCACGTGGCGTTGACGCTCCTGACGCGCTGTTCGTTTTCTCGCGGTCGATCCTGATCCTCGACAACCTGAAGGGACTTGGCCGCATCGTTGTCGCGGTACCCGTTCCCGCAGGCACAGCAGACGTCGAGATGCAGGCGTTGTTCGACCAGGCGACCGACGAAATCGAAGTGCTCAGCGAGCGCCTGCGGGCACCCTCTCCACTCAAGCCGCTCGCGTTGGCCGATACCGCAAGGCCGGCGGTGGGACGATCCACTTACGCGAGGGACCGGTTCCTCAAGGACGTTGAGCGCATCCGCGAATACATCATGGCGGGTGATTGTTTCCAGGCGTTGCTCGCCAGGCGGATCGAGCTTCCTCACGACTTTGAGAGTGCGGACCTGTACCGGGCACTTCGCGCGCTCAATCCGTCGCCGTACATGTATCACCTGCAGCTCGACGGCATGGAGCTGGTGGGCAGTTCACCGGAACTGCTCGTGCGTGTCGCGAACGGGAAGGTCACCGTTCGCCCGATCGCGGGCACGCGACCGCGCGGCGCGACGCCGGCCGACGATGAACGCCTGAGCGCGGAACTGCTCGCGGACGAAAAAGAACGCGCCGAACACATCATGCTCGTGGACCTCGGCCGCAACGACGTGGGCCGGATCGCGCGGTACGGCAGCGTGAAGGTCACCGATTTCATGACGGTGGAGCGGTATTCACACGTGCTCCACATCGTGAGCCAGGTGGAGGGTGACCTGCGCGACGGGTGTTCGGCGCTCGATGCGTACCGCGCGACGTTTCCCGCCGGCACGATGACCGGTGCCCCGAAAGTCCGCGCGATGCAGATCATCGACGAACTCGAACCGGAGCGACGCGGTGCGTACGCCGGCGCCGTCGGGTACATCGCCACGGGAGACGAACGCATGGACCTGGCAATCACCATCCGCACGTGTGTCATCGCGGGCGGAAAGGCCTCGATCCAGGTTGGCGCGGGGATCGTCGCGGACTCGGTTCCGGAGCGGGAGTGGGACGAGACCGAAAACAAGGCGCGCGCGCTGCTCACGGCGCTTGGGCGCATCGGGACATCGCGGCGCTAGGCGCACCCAACGCGAGCGGTCATATTCCCTTCTCATGCCATTCCGACTCGTAAGCGCGGATGGGCAGCTGTCCTTCGAGCTGCGGGCGGGGTTGCCGCTCGTGCTCGGGCGCGCCCTGAGCAGCGACCTCCCCGTGCTCGACCCAACCGTGTCGCGACGGCATGCGGAGCTGAAGATCGAGGCGTCGAGCGTGACCGTGACGGATCTTGGCTCCAGCAACGGCACCTTCGTGAACGGGAGTCGCGTCACGTCAACGACGCTGCGCATGGGAGACCGCGTGGTGTTCGGCAAGATCCTCTTCGAGCTCCAGAACCTGAGCCCGATGTTGATCGACGACGGCACCGCGGAGGTGAAGCGCCGGGCGGCGCGCGCCGGCACGACGGTCATCAGGCAGGTACCCGTCCCCGACGCGGACCTCACGCTCGAGCGGGCCCTTCGCGCCAGCGGCGTCCAGAAGGCTGTCGACGAAACCGAGATCGCGCTGCCGCAGCACGAGCGCGACCGGCTCAAGCTGACGTTGTTGCTCGAGGTGTCGAAGGCGCTCATCCGCGTCACGAACGTGGAGGCGCTGCTCGACAAGATGCTCCAGTTCACGTTCCGGCTGGTGGACGTCGACCAGGCGTCGGTGCTGCTGCTGGACGAAGACAACCGGCTGGTCGAACGCCTGACGAGGGTTCGTGAGGGTGGCGATCCACATGCGGTGCCACTCACGCTGGCGCAATCGGCGCTGGACCAGAAGTCGGCGCTGTTGTCGGACAACGCGGGCGACCAGAACGGCGGGAGCGAAGGGGCCGGCGCGCGCAGCTCCGTCTGCGCGCCACTCATTGGCGGTGAGGGAAGGTCGCTTGGCGTGCTCTACGTCGACAGCGCGGCCAGCAAGCGGCGCGTCGACGATGATGACCTGGAGTTCCTGGTCGCGTTCGCGGGAATCGGCGCCGTGGCGCTGGACAACCTCCGCTTCGCGGAACGAAGCCGTCACGAAGCGCTCGTGCGCGGCAACTTCGAGCGCTTCTTCACGCCCATGCTTGCGGCGCGGATTGCCGCCTCGCCCGAGTCGCTCCGGCTGGGCGGCGAACGTCGCGACGTCGCCGTCCTCTTCAGCGACATTCGCGGGTTCACCACGCTCGCCGCGCAACTGACGCCGGATGAAACGGCGCGCCTGTTGACTGAATACTTCTCGGAGATGGCCGACGTCGTGTTCCGCCACGGCGGCACGCTCGACAAGTTCATCGGCGACGAGGTCATGGCGCAGTGGGGCGCTCCCATCAGCGAACCCGATGACGCCGACCGGGCGCTCGCGGCCGCACTCGACATGTTAGCGGCGCTGTCAAAGCTGAACGCGCGATGGCTCTCGCAGGGACGTCCCCGCCTTCACGTTGGCATCGGCATCAACTACGGCGAGGCATTCGCGGGCTACCTGGGCTCGGAGCGACGCCTCGAGTACACGATTATCGGAGATACGGTCAATACGGCCAAGCGCATGTGTTCCGCGGCGCTGGGTGGCGAAATCCTCATCTCCGATCCGATGCGGCAGCGCCTGACGAGGACGCACGAGGTCACGGACCACGCCCCGCTGGAGTTCCCGTCCCGCCAGGATCCACTGCCGGTCTTCCGCGTCATCAAGTGAGAGGCGCCATACCGAAGGACTACAACCGGTTTCACGTGGGCAGCGCACACGTGATGGCGCACGAGTCCTGCGTCGAGTGGGCGAAATCCGTGCTGCCCGAGCAGACGCTGTACGAGTGGGCGGCATCCCAACCGGACAAGCGTGACCTGGGTGGCCGTCGCCCTGCCTACTCGGTGGCCCTGCCAGGCCACGACCGGCGTGTCGTCGTGCGCCACTCGCATCACGGGGGCCTGCTCGGAAAGCTGCAGGGTGACCTGTTCCTTCCCCCGACGCGTGCGCCTTACGAGTTGCTGGTCTCGCACCTGCTTGCCGGACTTGGCGTGCGCACGCCGCTCGTCGTCGCGATCGCCGTATATCCCGTGAGGCGCGTCCTGCGCCGCAGCGACGTCGTTTCACTTGAACTGCCTGGGCGTGACCTCGGCAAGGCGCTTCGCGACAAGCCTGACGCGGATGTGCGCCGTGGCTGGCTTCCCTCCATCGCGGCGCTGATCCGC
>DATMBT010000171.1:0-4765 GCA_035559475.1 Gemmatimonadaceae bacterium | reverse complement strand
AACGCGGCATAGAAGAGGAAGTCCCACAGCCGGACACTCAGGCCGGTCGCGAACGCTCCGTCCGGATCCGACGATATCTGGGCGAAGCGCTTGTGGAACGTCGCGTAGAACCCGGCCAGCACCGCGAACACCGCCGCGCGTTCGCCGACCTCGGCCGCCGTCACGTTGAGGATGTCACCAGTGAGCAGGTGCTCGAGCTCCTCCTTCCCCCCAGCCACCCGGCTCAGCATCAGGATCACGCCGGCGGCGGCGACGACGAACGTGATGCCGATGATCGCTTCCTGCGGCACGTGTGACCGGTGCCGGCTGCGCGTCCAGCTGAAGAGCCCCGCACCCAGGAAGGTCACCCCGAGCGAAATCCAGAACGTGTTCCGGTCGCCGAACTGGAAGCCGAGGAGCAGCGCCAGGCACGTGCCTAACGCCGCCACCTGCGCGAGCGCCAGGTCAACGAAGATGACTTCCCGCTTGACCACGTGCAGTCCGAGATACACGAGCAGCGGTGGGAGGATGAGGCAGGCCACCAGGGGCCACTTCATGACCTGCCAGGCAACCGCGAAGTCAGCGCTCATTTATCCCCCTGTAATCCGCTCACCAGCGTCCGCACCAGGTGGTCCATCAGGTCGGCATACGTGGTCGTGCCCTGGATGGCGCCTGGCTGTTGTGAGACATCCAGCACCGCGGCGCCGGTCTGGCGCGCCACCGTCTCGGCGGTCTTGCGATTCTGGTACGGCTGGACGAGCACCACGCGCACTTTGTCATTCCGCATCGTGCTGATCACCTGCGCGAGATGCGAGGGCGACGGCGCGATGCCGGGCTTGGGCTCCAGCGTCTCGGCGATCTCGAGGCCGAATCGCTCGGCGAAGTACCCGAAGTCCTTGTGGTACGTCACGATTTTCGCGCCGTGGTACGGGCTGAGCTGCTTCTCCCATTCCGCCAGCTTGGCATCGATCGCGGTGTTGAACCGCTGCAGGTTCGCCTTGAACGCGTCGGCGGACTGTGGCTGCACCTGCGACAGGTGCTCAGCGATGTCGGCGGCGACGATCTTGGCGTTCAGCGGATCAATGAGGAAGTGCGGGTTGCCTAACGCATGCACGTCGCCCTTGGACCGGTCGAACGTGGTGGGCACCTCCAGCATCTTGATCCCCTTCGAGGCCACGACGCGCCCGGGCGCGCCGGCGGAGATCCTGCTGTTGCGCGCGCTCTCGAGCAGCGGTGGCAGCCAGCCGAGTTCCAGTTCCGCGCCGCCCTCGATCAGGACGTCGGCACGGTTGAGCGTCACGATGTGGCTCGGTTTCGCATCGACGAAGTGCGGGTCTTCGGTCGGCTTGGCCAGCGCCTTCACGTCAACGGCGTCTCCGCCGATCTCCTTTGCCAGCGCGGCCAGGTCAGGAGTGGTGGCCACCACGCTGAGGCGCGCGGGAGGCGGTGTGCTCGTGCCGAGCGGCGCGGTCAGCGCGGCGGCGGCGAAGGTGATCAGGGCTATGGTCTTCATGTTGGTTGGTCTCGCGTATTAGAAACGATGGGCGGCGTGGGCGCCAAGGATGAACTCGAACTGCAACCACAGAGAATGGTCGCGCCCGATGCCCGTACGATCGTCGAAGTTGTACTGCAGGCGGACTTTCGAGAATTCACTCGGGTAGTACGTAAAATTCGGCGAGAAGCGGTATCGCTTCGCGCGCAGCTCAGCGTCGAACGACGCGGAATTGCCCTGTGCCCAGTCACCGCGAAGTCCGGCTACGATGCGTGGCCGGATGCCCCACAGGAGTTGGTAGTAGGCACCCTGGTCCTTCAACGTCTCACTGGGCAGAGTCGCTGCCGGGTTCGCGGCCGAGGTGCGTTCGGCGGCATCATAACGGCGATACATCCACTCGCCCTGGAAGGAAACGAACGGGAATCCCTGACTGGCGGTCTCCGATTTCCACTTCCAGTACACGTCGGCACCATAGACGTCAGAACTCGCCGACGTGCCGGAGTTGTTCGGACCCAGCGCCGCGGACACACCCAGCAGCAGCGTCTGCGTCGAGGTCACGTCGAAAGAAGTGCTGAGGCGCGGAACGTAGACGAGGTCCGTACCTCCGTTGACGTCACGCTCGACGGGAACACCGCCGTGAATTTCTGTCGACTCGTCCGATCGGAAACTGAACATGGTTTCGCCGGCGCTGTTGAGCACAGCCACCATGGCCTCAGCGTACCATGACGTCGGCAGGAGCCACGAGAGCCGCGCGCCCTGGCCGCGCAATCCGTCCGGCCCGAACATGCGATTCATGATCAGCGGCTGGTCGACGAACGACCACGAGTGCGGATGTTGCGTGTTCTGGCGCCCGAACTCGGCGAAGAACTGCCCACCCTTGAGCTGCAGGTTCTTCGGGAGGGAAGTGGTGAGGAAATACATCTCCTCCAGCTCCACACCGCTCTCGCCCGCCTCATCGAGCTTGTAGGCGATGTTGACGAAACCCTTGAAGTACGGGTCCACGGCACCGTCGAGCGCGAGTTCCGCGTTAGGTACCGTAAAGCCGCGAACGGCGGGATCATGGTCGCCACGCTGCAACGAACGGACATTGGGTTCCGAGGACCACCCGAAGTCCGCCAGTCCGCTGAAGCCCACGTTCATGTAGGCGCCGCTGGTAGCTGGCGGAGTTCCCTGCGGTGACGAAGCCGGAGCCGCCGCGGTCGGAGAAGGCGGTTTGGTGGCGCGGTTCAGGCTGTCGCCTGCGGTCCGGCGCGGTAATGTGGCCGGGACCGAGTCGGCGTTGACCTGGTTTCGCGTTGCAGTCTGCTGCGCTTCGAGGCCGGCGGCCGAGAGCGCGATCGCGGCGACCACAATGGCGCATTTCGCGGCCGTCGGGCTGGCGACGGGCATGGACGTATGGAAAACGTGCTGGTTCACATGGATGGGGCTGGACGGTCTTGGACGAGGCAACCGGAACAACCCGGCGCTGCGACTCACAGACGCGTGCGAGTGCGCGCAAAAACTTCACGCGCTGACCGCACACACACCGCCATGCCCCACGCAGAGCGCGGGGACTTGCCGCTCGTTAGGCGATCGGGCTGGCGGCGTGCGCCAGTCCGGGGGGAGCCCGCGATCCCAGCTGGCCTGCGCAGCGATCGGCGCGGACGAGCGTGGCCGGTGCCTCCGGCACCCAGGAATCCTGCGTGGCCGCTGGCACCAGCTCGCGCGGACGCGCGGTGAGCGCACCCGATGCAAAGGTCCGGCACACCACGCAATTGAGGTGGCTGTGCATCGGCGGACAGGTCGAGGTACCCTGGTCCTCGACGTGCGAATACCGCGACAGCGACTCGGCGGCCGCCCTTGCCTCGATGATCGATCCCCCGCCCCAGAGCAGGGCCTGAAGCCCGAGCAGTACCGCCACCAGGGAGCGCGGAACACGCCGGCGCAGTACCCCTCGTGATGAACGACCCGGGAAAAGGCGGAAAGGCATGGATCAAGTCTACCCTGTTGAGCGTTCAGCGGTCCAGCCCGCGGGGCCTGAGAGGGCCCTCATTTCGAGCCGCGTTTGTTCGCGAACCCCCTCAGCAATTTCAGCATTCGGCGATCGGTCGCCGTAGCGTCGTCCAGCTTTGGTGTCTCGATGACCTTCGGCACGTGAGCCAGGCGCGGGTCGGACATGATCCGACGGAACGCTGCCGGCCCGATGCATCCTTCGCCGATCAGTTCGTGGCGATCCCTTCGTGCGCCGAGCGGCGCCTTGGAGTCGTTGAGGTGGATCATCCCGAGCATCCCCAGGCCGAGGTGGTCGTCGAATCGCGCCCAGACACCGTCATAGTCGTTCACGATGTCGTAACCGGCGGCGAATACGTGGCAGGTGTCGACGCAGACCCCCACCCGGTTCCGGACTGCTGCCGGGATGAGGCTGATCAGCATCGCCATTTCCTCGAACGAACTGCCCAGGGCCGTTCCCGTGCCGGCGGTCAGCTCCATCAGCAATCGCGTGCGACCGGGAACCGTGTCGAGCGCGATGCCGATGGCGGCGGCGTTCCGCGCCAGTCCCTCCATCCGGTCGTCCATGAAGTTTCCCGGATGCGACACCAGGGCGTCCAGGCCTAACGCCTCGCACCGCCGCAGCTCGCTGGTGAAGGACACGAGCGATCGTGTCCACAACATCGGGTCCGGGGAGGCGAGGTTGATCAGGTAGCTGTCGTGCGCGCAGGTGTGAAGGATGCCTGACGACTCGCGCAATGCGCGGAACTTCGCCCGTTCCTCGTCGTCGATCGCCGGCTCACGCCACTGGCTCGCCTGCTTGGTGAAGATCTGCATCACCGTGGCGCCAATGTCGGCCGCCCGGGGGAACGCGGAGGCTACGCCGCCACTCGTAGAGACATGTGCTCCGAGAAGCAAGGGAATGTGGATTGCAGATTTCAGATTGCAAATTGCAAATTGGTCCGTCGCAGGTCTTCAATCTGCGATTTGCAATTTGCAATTTGCAATTTGCAATCTCATTGCTTCCTGCTTTGTAACCACACCAACGGGTCCGTTGCCTTGCCCTTCGGCCTGATCTCGAAGTGCAGGTGCGGCGTCATGTCCGGATCGGCCTGACCGACCGTGCCGAGCGTCTGCCCCTTCTTGACCTTGGCGCCCTTGGCGACCACCGCCCGGTTCAGGGACCCATAGACCGAGTAATCGCCGCCACCGTGCTGGACGATCACCGTCAACCCGTAGGTCCCGATCGGCTCCGCGATCATGACCTCGCCGTCGGCGACGGCCTCCACCGGTGTGCCTAACGGCGCCTCGATCCCGATGCCGTGC
>DATMBT010000170.1:0-3704 GCA_035559475.1 Gemmatimonadaceae bacterium | reverse complement strand
GCACGGCATGGGCGCCGGGTGTCGCGCTCGTTGGCGACGCGGCGGACTTCTTTGACCCGTTCACGGGCGAAGGCATGTACGCGGCGATGCGCGGCGCGGAATTGTTGACGACGTATGCCTGGGAGGCGGTGCGCGCCAGAGGCTCACGCGCCGCTGACGTGGCGTTGGCCGCTTATGACCGTTGCCGTCGCAACGAATTTGGTGGCAAGTGGGCAGTCGAGCGGGCTATCGGCGCTGCCGTCGCGTCACCAACACTCATGAATCGAGCTGTGCGTGCACTGGCTTCGCGTCCCGAGATGGCCAACCTTCTGGTTGGAGTGACTGGGGACTTCGTCCCGGCAAGCGAAGTTCTCCGTCCGCAGTACATTCTTGGCCTGGTGGCAGCAGCTGTGTCACCGAAACGGCGCACGATTCATTCGCCGGGTGTTTCGCATCAGTATCAACGCGTGGAACTTTGATGGGCGCTCCGCGCAGTGTGTCCGGCCCTGGCGTCGCTGTCCCCTGCCCCTGCCCCTTTGCCGCCGATCGATCCCGATTCATTCCGATCTGTGCTCGGCCGGTTTGCTTCCGGCGTGACGGTCCTGACCACAAGCGTCGGTAACACCGATGTCGGCATGACCGTGAGCTCGTTCTGCTCGCTCAGCCTGCAGCCGCCGCTCGTTCTAGCCTGCGTCGCCAGGACCGCCGACCTGCACCACATGCTGCCCCGCGGTCAACGCGTTGTCTTCAACATCCTCTCGGCGTCGCAGGAGGCGTTGTCGCGACGATTCTCCGAGGAAGAAGGCTCCCGGCGTTTCGACGGGCTGGGGTTCCATCGCGAGGGACACGGCATCGCGGTACTCAATGACGTGCTCGCGTGGATCGAAGGGACCATCATTGACCAGCAAGACGGCGGCGATCACTCGATCTTCGTGGCCGAGGTGGACGGCGCGTCGAGCAATGATGAGCGACCACTCCTGTACTATCGCGGCGGGTACGCCGAGTTGGAGCGCTGAGGTGTCGTTGCTCACTCCCGTCCGACGGCGGGGTGTGGAGATTCTGGACGAGGACCGCGATCCGGTGTTGCAGCGCCGGTCGCACCGTGACATTGCGCTCGCGAATCGGCTCTTCGGCGGGATCCACGCGGTGCAGGCGGAACTCGCGCCGTGGCTTCGCTCGTCAGGCGCCAAGGCCACCCTGCTCGATGTCGGAACGGGAACAGGCGACATACCGGAGCGTTTGAGACGGTTCGCCGCGACACATAACGTCTCGTTGCAGGTGTTCGGCCTGGACGGGCGTTTCGAACTGGTGAAGGCGACGAGGGAATTTCCGGTCGCCGGCGTCCTTGGTGATGCACTTGCGCTGCCCTTCGCGACGGGATCCTTCGATTTCGTCATCGCGTCACAGGTCCTGCACCACTTCGAGGCTGGCGACGCGATCCAGCTCGTGCGCGAAATGCATCGGGTGTCAAGGCGACGCGTCGTTGTCGCCGACCTCAGGCGGAGCTGGGTGGCAGTGGCCGGACTTTGGCTCGTATCCTTTCCGTTAGGTTTTCATCGCGTCAGTCGGCATGACGGCGTGGTTTCGATCCTGCGCGGCTTCGAAGCAAACGAGCTGCGTGACCTGATTTGCAAGGCAACTGGACAAACACCGGAAGTTCGGCGGCGGACAGGGTGGCGTGTGACGGCGAGTTGGACACCGGAACCAGATGGCGGAGGGCGGAGGGCGGATGGCAGATAAAACCACCGACAATGCGCCTCGCGCGACGGCCCCGTTCAACCTCGGCCCGATGCCAGTGGGACGTGCGATGGAAACGCTCGACGAACGGATCGTTCGCGCTCCGGTCGCCTCGACGTTCAACGTGGTGAAGAATGTCGAGCTGTGGCCGGCATTGCTCTCGCACTACCGTTTTGTGCGTTTTCGCAGCCGGACGGCGGATGGTGGCGGCATCGTCGAGATGTCCGCGAACCGTCCGTTCGGCCTGGCCGACTGGCCAACGTGGTGGCTTTCAGAAATGTCCGTGGACGAACAGCGCCCCGCGGTGCGGTTCAGGCACATCGGTGGTATCACGAAGGCCATGGACGTAGAGTGGAGTTTCACGGCGGTCGAAGGTGGGACGCACGTTAGGCTCCTGCACGTCTGGGATGGGCCGCAGTGGCCGTTGATCGGCGTGTTCGCGGCGAACGCGGTCATCGGCCCCGTGTTCGTTCACGGGATTGCGAGTCGCACCCTCGAAGGATTGGCTCGTGAAGCCGAACGCTGGTCAGACGCCCGAGGCCAGAAGCCAGCAGCTGGAGAGGTCACGAGTCACGAGTCACCAGTCACTAGTCACGATCCACAATGACCAGACGAGTCGTCGTAACGGGCATTGGCGCCATCACCCCCATTGGTCTCGGGCGAGACGGCTTGTGGAGCGGCCTGCGCGCGGAGAAATCCGCGGTGGGGCCGGTCACGCGGTTCGATCCGTCGCCATTCCGCTCCCATGTGGCCGCCGAAGTGAACGACTTTGTGCCGACCGATCACCTGGACGACAAGCGAAGCAAGCGATTCGACCGCTTCGCACAGTTCTCGGTGGTCGCATCTCGCATGGCGCTCAAGGATTCAGAGATTGTCCTCGAGCGCGAGGATCGGGAGCGGATTGGTGCGATGATGGGGTCCGCCCTGGGCGGCGTGGCGTACGCCGAAGACCAGATGCAGCGCTTCATGAGCGGCGGCCTTCGCGCGGTCGATGCCTCACTCGCTCTCGCAGTGTTCGGCGGCGCGGCGTCCTGCAACGTGGCGATCGAGTTCGGCGTCTACGGACCCAACTCGACCAACGCAATGAGCTGCGCCTCGGGCACGATTGCGGTTGGCGATGCGTTCCGCGCGATTCGCGACAACTACGCGGACGTCATGATCTGCGGCGGTGTGGAAGCGCCGCTGTCCATGTTGTGTTACGGCGCGTTTTCGCTCATCCGGGCGATGTCCACGCGCAATGACGATCCAGCGACCGCGTCACGTCCGTTCGACCGCGATCGCGATGGGTTCGTGATGGGTGAAGGCACCGCGGTGCTGATCCTCGAGGAACGAGAGCGCGCCGTCGCTCGCGGCGCACCGATCTACGCCGAGGTGCTCGGCTATGGCGTGAGCAACGACGGGCACCATATGACCGCCCCACGCCCGGACGGCTCGCAGGCGGCGCGGGCGATGCGCCTGGCGCTGGCTGATGCGCAGGTCGACGCCGGTGACATCGAATACGTGAATGCCCACGGGAGTTCGACGCCGCTCAACGACCCCACGGAAACCCTGGCGGTGAAGCAGGTGCTTGGTGAACACGCCTATAAAATCCCCGTGAGCGGGACCAAGGGTTATTACGGGCACGCGTTAGGTGCGTCGGGAGCGATCGAGGCGGCCATCTGTGCGCTGGCGCTCGACCGGCGCTGGCTCCCGCCGACGGTAAACCTGTCGGCACCCGACCCGGCATGCGACCTCGACTACATCACGGGTACCGGTCGGGATGTGGAGGCCGAAACAATCCTCACGAATTCCTTTGGGTTCGGGGGGATCAATGCGTGCCTTGTAATGCGGCGGCATTGAGGCCACAGGCACAGGCCACTGGTGGCGGGCATTTCCTGGTCGGGCTATTTTGGCGTCGCCGGTTCGTCTTCCATCTCCCATCTCCCTCTCCTGTGAAACGAAACTTCATCGCCGAATTTGTCGGCACGTTTGCGCTGGTGTTCATCGGT
>DATMBT010000169.1:0-3930 GCA_035559475.1 Gemmatimonadaceae bacterium | reverse complement strand
CCTGCGTCGTTAGGCTTCTTCGCCCTGCTGACGGAGGAGGTGCGCCAGCAGCATCTTGCGCGTCCGTCTCTTGCGCAGGATACGGCTGCCGACCAGCGCCTTCAGGATGCGACCGTCGCCGCCGCCGGTGGCGCCGCCGTTATCCTCGGTGTCCTCATCTTCCTCGAATCCTTCATCCTCGGCCCCTTCGCCGCCCTGTCCCTGGCGCCGGAGGTAGGCGAGAAGGATACGACGGGCACGACGACGCTTCAGGATCTTCGAGCCGATCACCGCGCGCACGAGCTGGTTGTCCTCTTCGCCGCTCGTCTCCTCATCAACGTCCTCGTCCCCTTCCTCTTCCGCCGCATTCCGTTCACGAATCAGGTGCGCGAGCAACAGCTTGCGGGTCCGCCGACGCTTCAGGATCCGACTGCCGGCGATCGCCCGAACGATGTTCCGCTCGCTGCCTTCGCCTGTTGTCTCCTCGTCGCCCGTGTCCTCGTCGAACTCCTCTCCTTCTTCGCCTTCTTCCTCGCCGCCCTCAGCTCTCTCACGGGCCAGGTGTGCCATCAGCAGGTTGCGAACCCGACGCTTGCGCAGGATGCGACTGCCGATCAACGCGCGGACGACCTTCGAGTCTTCGTCACCGCCCGTTTCCTCTTCGCCACCTTCGTACTCATCTGCTCCTCCCTCGCTTCTCTCACGGAGAAGCTTTGCGAGCAACAGGCGTTTGCGGCGCTGACGGGTGACGCCTCTCTTTGCGACTCCGAGTCGCGAAAGTTCTTCGGTTTCGAATGTGGTGGACATGATCATGACCTTTCCTAGTAAAGAGGTGGGAGATTAGGAGATTCGGGTGGTCATTTCGCCGGAACCGGCGCCGTGTGATCCATTCCACTCCTATTTGGAGGGATCACCGGGAGTTGCATTGCTGGGCTTTATGGAGTGTTGAATCAGGGTCTGAAAAATCACGCGGTCCAACACCTCGCGGCGCATCAATCGATTCGCCGTGCTCTGCTGGATGAGGGGAGCCACAAGGACATGGCGGAGCTCCGCGTCCTGCGCTGACGCTTCCGCTTCATCGGGTGGCGCCTCGTCGCCGAGGATGCAGTCGATGCCTGCTGCGAACGCTTCCTCGAGCGCCACTTCGAGCGGGACGCTCCCTCCGCTGGCCAGGCTCGCCTTCTGCTGGTCCGAGACCTCGTGACGCGCACCGGAGGCATCCAGGGTCTCAACCTTGACCACTCGTGCCGTGGTCCGATCAATCGTGAAAGAGTAGAAGTCGTCAGCACTCTGCTGAGTGTCGTCCGTCATCTTTCCCTCCCTTGGTCTCGGCTTGCGATTTCGAGCAGCGGACTTACGCGAACGTGCGGGGCGACGACGGCGTGCAGGCATCGTTCTCAGACTCCTTCAGGCTGGCGCACTTTCGTTCCCCTGCGCAAACGGCTTCATGAACGGCAATGCGCGGCCAAAGCATGGCGACGCCAGGCATTGATTTCGGAATGGAGTCGGCTGGCGACCTGGTGCACCGGGGGGCTCGTGCACCGCAGGGGAGAACCTAGACACCTCGGTGCTCGCTGCCCCTTGGACGTTGGTGCTACACGCGCTGGAGCGTAGGCGCACGATTGCGACGCGGGCTGCGCCGCGGAACTCCTTGTGGCGTCCGCGCATTCCGCCATCGCCGCCTAACGACTGCCCGGTTGTGCTTGCCGCGTGGTGGAAACGAACAAAAATCGGGCTCGACGATTGACTCCAGGGGTCGAGTCCGGCCTAACGCGATGCGGTCGAATCGTCGAGGTTGGCCGTGCCGGCGATGGCCTCCGGGGGGCCGGCGCGGACCGCGCTCCGGATCGCGCCAAACAGGACGTCGGCATCGATCGGCTTGCTCAGGCAGGCATAGGCGCCCACCGCGCGTGAGCGGAACCGCAGCTCGTCGTCGTCCCGCCCAGTGATGATCACCGCGGGGATCGAGATCCCGCATTCGCGCAACCACGCCTGTGCGTCCACGCCGCCGTACCCGGGCATGTGCGCGTCAAGGACGAGGCAATCGAAACTCATCTCGTCCAGCGCCACGAACAGCTGCTCCACCGACGCAAACGCACTCGCCTCCATTCCGTACGCGTGGCACAACCGGCGGAGTGCCACGCGCACGGAGTCCTCGTCATCCACCACCGCTATCGAGAGCCGTCGATCCATTGGCTGACTCCGTGTGAAGGATCAGGTGAAAGGTCGCGCCCCGGTGCGGGTTGTTCTCCGCCCACAACCGGCCACCGTGCGCGGTGACGATCGACCGGCAGATCGAGAGCCCCAGCCCCAGCCCGTTCTCCTTGGTCGTGAACAGCGGATCGAAGACGCGATTCTCGACGCCGCGCGGCAACCCTGCTCCGGCATCGGACACCATCAGCTCGACATATGATCCGTTGACCTGAGCCGCGTGCATCGTCAGGCGCCGTTCGCCAGGCGGAAGGTTGCCCATCGACTCGCAACCGTTCACGACCAGGTTCAACACGACCTGCAGGAGCTGCACCGGGTCTCCGCGCACCTGAGGCAGCCCCGGCGGAATCTTCGCTTCCACCGAGACTTCGGAGAGTTCGATCGTACTGCGACTCAAGGCCAGTGCGTCGCGCACGACGGATTCGATCGCAACGGGCTCGAACCGCGACGGACCCTCACCGACGAATGATCGCATCCGGCCAATGACGCCGGCCGCGTGTTTGTCATCCTCGGCGATGTCCTTGAGGATCTTCCGTACCTCGGGCACGTCAGGCGTTTCCAGCGAGAGGAGCCGGGCGGCTGCCTGCGCGTTGGCGAGTATGGACATCAACGGCTGTCGCAGCTCGTGCGCCAGCGCACCAGACAACTCACCAACCGTTGCCAGGCGCGTGACCTGCGCGAGCTGGTTGCGTTGCTCATGCAATGCTTCTTCGGCCTGCTCCCGCTCCCTGATCACCGCAGCGAGCAACACGACCGGTAACCACATCAGGATCCAGAAGAGATGCAGGGACAGCACGCGATCGGAGTCCGTCATGGAGACGAAGGGCCCCAGTTGCCTCGCGGTTCCCCAGATGGAAAGCGCCGCGGCAAACAACACCGTGGTGCTCGCGCCCAGCGGCCCGGTACGGACTGACGCCCAGAGCAGTGGCAGGAAGACCAACAGCAGCAGCGACGGAAACCGCGTGATTTCCTGTCCGGTGCCGAATGCCACCAGCCCGATCGCCACCAGCGACCAGATGATGACGGCTCCCTCGACCACCTGCCCGGCTTTCGCCTGGCTCAATTGTCGAATGCCGTCATTCGCCCAGAGCACGGCGACCGGAACGATCATCAGGATCGCCGTCGCGTTGGTCAGTGTCGTCCGCAACAGGGCGCCGGCGGGGTCGAAGACCACCTCGAGACCTAACAGCGATCGCAGGAACACGGGCGTGGTCAGCGCGAAGACCGCCGCCGCGACGAAGGTGATTCCCGCGAATGTGAATACCTGGCGCCGGCTCTCGAGGTGCAACGGGAGGCCCGCATATCGTCGCAACATTTCCGCCGTTGCCATGGTGAACGCGGTGTTGCCTGCGATCTGCCACAGCCATCGCCACGCAGGTACCGTGTCATTCATAACGAGCGCGTGCACCGCGGCGATGACGACAAACACCGTCCACCAGCGCTTCCGGGGCGTCAGCAGCAGTGCCGACAGGAACACGGCGTTGGCCGGCCATACCACGCCGATCTGGGAGTTCGCGAAACGGAAACCGAGCCCCAGCTGCGTGGCGAGAAAGTATCCCGTGCCAAGGACCATCGCCTCTGCGGCGACGAGCCCGGCGCGTTTCAGCGCGACACTGTAATCACGGACAATACCGGCCCTGGCGACAAAGACCGCTTCGTTCACGGTTGTGCCCCCTTCCCCTGGTGGTCAGCGACCTGCGCTTCGTTCCCGGCCGCTACCTACCGGAAGGCACGGGCCTT
>DATMBT010000168.1:0-8228 GCA_035559475.1 Gemmatimonadaceae bacterium | reverse complement strand
AGCAGGAGGCAGGAAGCAGGGAAGGAACGAAACGGTGGGTTGTGGTTAGCGAAATCTTGAGGGCCCGACGTCGAACGACGCGGGCCCTCAGTCCACCCCTGCTTCCTGCCTCCTGCTTCCAGTCTCCTGCCTCCAGCTCGTCAGTAGTTACCATTCCACTGTCTCCATCAATCGTGCCATGACTGACCTCAGGGAAAGGACCTTTCGATTGACTCAGTTCGCCCGCTGCGCGGGTTGAGCCGCCAAGCTGGGTCCGGGTGACCTGAACCGCGCCCTCGCGACGCTGGACGCGAGACCGGATCCCCGAATCCTCGTCGGTCGTGAGACCTTCGATGACGCGGGGGTCTTCAGGCTGTCCGACGACCTCGCGCTCGTGCAGACGGTCGATTTCTTCGCGCCGATTGTGGATGACCCGTATGAGTTCGGACAGATCGCCGCCGCCAACGCGCTCTCGGACGTTTACGCCATGGGTGGCGAGCCGCTCACGGCGCTCAGCATTGTCGGGTTTCCCACGGGAAAGCTGCCGATTGAAGTCCTGACTGAGATTCTGCGCGGCGGTCAGGACAAGGTTCACGAAGCCGGAGCTTTCATCGTCGGTGGACATTCCATCATCGACGAGGAACTGAAGTACGGGCTGTCCGTCACCGGTCGCGTGCACCCCGATCGCATGTTGACGAACACCGGAGCTCGCGAGGGTGATGTGCTCGTGCTGACGAAGCCCCTTGGTACCGGGTTCGTCACCACGGCGCTCAAGCGCGGTTCAATCTCGGCGGAGGTCGCGAAGCCGGCGGTTGAATCGATGCGTGCCCTGAATCGTGACGCCGCGCGGGCGGCGGTCGAGCTGGGCGCGAAGTGCGCCACCGACATCACCGGTTTTGGTTTACTCGGTCATGCGCTGAACGTCGCTCGGGGCAGCAACGTCACCATCCGTATCGATGCGTCGACATTACCCGTGCTCCCTGGTGCGCTCGATGCGTGGCGGACCGGTTCCACACCCGGCGGCGCCGAGAGGAACGACGCGTTCATCCGCGAACACACGGACTGGCGCAACACGGAACCCTTTCACGAAGCCCTCGTAATAGATCCGCAGACATCCGGGGGCCTCATGGTTTCTCTGCCCGCGCCGGTTGTGGCGGACTATCTTTCGCGCGTTCCGCAGTCTGTGGTGATCGGTGCGGTCCTGTCGCGCGAGGAGAGTGCCATCATCCTGGCGTGACCCGGACAGGGGAGTGTCTGGGGCCTGGTGGCTCTCATCGTCTTCAAAACGATTGTGACCTGACATCGTCGGGTTGGGTGGGTTCGATTCCCATACGCTCCCGCCACACCTCACCTGCATGTTCCGAGGCTTCGTGAACGACCTGACTTCTGCACTGATGAAAGCGTGCGCCGTGTTCGTGCTCCTCGGCGTGCTGCCCATCGCCGGCGGGGCCCAGGTGGTTCCAGATACGACGCGGCCCAGAAGCGACTCAGTCGCTCGAGCGGCACAAACGGATTCGCTGCGCCCGCCGCTGTCGCCGGGCAGGGCGTTTCTCAGCTCGCTCATCCTGCCGGGACTTGGCCAGTCACGCCTCAACCGTGCCGTGCCGGGCGCGATTTACGCCGGGTTCGAGGCGTTCGCGATCACCATGCTGCTCAAGGCGAAGAACGACCTCCGCATCGCCGAAGCGCTCGCCGCGGACGTGATCGTCAACCGGTATCGCGTTGATCCCGTGACGGGCGCGCCCGTCCTCGACGAAAATGGTCAATTTGTGCCGCTCGATACCGTGCCTAACCGGTTCGACCAGGAGCGTGTGGATTCGCGGAAGACCCTGGTCGAGGACTGGATTGCCGTCCTGGTCTTCAATCATCTCTTTGCCGGCGCCGACGCATTCGTCGCGTCGCTGCTCTGGGATCTCCCTGCCCGCGTCGGGATGCGTAAGCTCCCGCGCGGGGTGGGCCTCGGCCTCAGCGTGCGCTGGTAGTCGTCACGCTGGAAACTCGGGGCACGGCCGCGAGTTCCTCTTCCGGGTTGGCTTCCGACCATCGATGCAACCGGATGGCGTCTTCCCGGATCGTGAGGAAGGTCGTGTCGTCCATCCAGGTCCCGGCGTTGGCGTACACGCCGGCCGGACCGCGCTCGAGTATCGGCACGTGAGAGTGACCGTACACGAGAAGGTCAGTACCGGGCATGGCTTCGAGCTGGCGGTGCGCCACGACACGAAGGCCCTCGCCGCCGTCACGGGCGCGGTACGTCCGGCTCGCCTGCGAGGAGCCTAACGCGATCCGGCTGCCAAGGTCGGGATGGATCCAGCGGAACGCCCGGATCGACCAGGGATGCCTCAACACCCCGCGAAGGAGCCGGTACCGGCGGTCTTCCACGTCTCGCAGGCCGTCGCCGTGGTCGATGCGTGTGCGCCAGCCAGCGACCTCGCCGTTCCACGCACCAACGTGATACGTCACGCCGACGTCATTGGTGAGCAGCTCGCCACCCCAGCAGTCGTGGTTGCCCGCGACCCAGAGCACGGGAACGCCGCTGTCGACCAGCCTCGCCAGCGCGGCCAGCACCTTGAACCCGGCCCGCGGCATGACCGTGCGCCACTCGAACCAGAAGTCGAAGAGGTCGCCGTTGATGATGACTGACCCGGCGGCTCCACGCAGGTGATCGAGGAATCCCAGGAGGGACCGTTCGACCTGCGGCGGTGTGACGCCCAGGTGCACGTCCGAGAATACGAAGCAAGGCGCCGGGAGCACGCGGACAGTCTAATACGGAGAGGAAGCAGGAAGCAGGAGGCAGGAGGCAGAACTTGAGCGAAACGTTATATACAACGCTTCGTTCCTCCCCTGTTTTCTGCTTCCTGCTTCCTCGTTTTTCTCCATGCCAGAAGATCAGGCGCACGACATCGAACTCCGCGTGCGGTATGGCGAAACGGACCGCATGGGAGTCGTGTACCACGCGGAGTACCTCGTCTGGTGTGAAATGGGCCGCACTGAGTACATCCGGTCGCTGGGGATGTCCTATGCGGAAATGGAACGCCGGGGTGTCCCGCTGGCTGTCGCCGAGGCCACCATCCGGTACCACGCGCCAGCCAGGTACGACGATCGCATCCGGGTGTCCACCACGCTCGCGCGACTTGGTTCGCGCGGGCTCACTTTCGACTACGTCATTGCGCATGCCGACTCCGATGAACGACTTGCCAGCGCGAGCACTACGCTTATCGCGCTGGATCCGGACGGGCGCGCCGTCACAATTCCCGCGGATATTCGTGCCCTCCTCGCCGGCACCGCAACTCGTTAGGGTGTTCGCGGGCGGGCTGCTCGCCGTCATGGGGTGCGCTGGTGCTCCCCGTGCCGGCCCGCTCACCGGGGTGCCGGTCGCTGCTGGCGTGCCCGACACGCGGCTGCCGCCCGGACATCGACGTCTCGTGTTCGGCTGGGAATACAAGGAGCGCCTGGGTTCGGCCCGGGGTGATGGCGTGGCGCGGATCGCCGCTCCGGACAGTCTTCGGATCGACCTGTTCCTCGAAAATGGCAACAGCGGCGGCTACGTCATCCTGATTGGTGATTCGTTGACGGCCCTGGCGCAGGACGAAGCCCGGAAGTCGCTGCCACCCGAGCCGCTCCTCTGGGCGACGCTCGGCGTCGTGCGAGTGACCGCGGCCGATACCGTCGCTCACCAGGACGGCGACACGCTCCGCGTTGAAATCGGGCGCGAGCCGACCTGGCGGCTGGCTTTCGCTGCGCGTGCATTGGGGCGGATGGAGCGGATTACTGGTGGCCGGATTGAGGAACTAGTGGAGCGCAGGGATTCGACTCGCATAGTTTACAGGCAGCCGGGGGCTGGACGATCGCTTGTCCTCACGATCCGGCAGTCCATTCCTGAGGCGGGGTTCGATGCGGCGATTTGGCGTCCTTAGTCTCCTGCTCCTGACGAGCTGCCTGTACAGCCTCTCAGGAGGCGGTGGAGTCCCGCGCCACATCAAGACGATTGCGGTCCTTCCCTTCGAGAACGAAACCGCGAACCCCGAGATCTCCGGCGAACTCCACTTGAACCTGCGCAAGACTCTGGGTGACCGACTCGGGTTGCGTGAAGCGCCGGAGGCTCGTGCGAATGCCATCGTCACCGGCACGGTGAAGCGTTACGAGCCCGATGTTCCTGTGGGCTTCAGCGCTGATCCCACACGAGCCACCACGGCGAGGCGGCGTGTACAGGTGGTGGTCGACGTGAAGATCGTAGACCAGACAACCGGCAAGACGTTGTACGAGCGGAATGGCCTGAGCGCAGAAGGCGAATATGCTGAACGAGAAGAGCAGGCCGGTCGCAAGCAGGCGCTCGATCGAATAGTCAGCGATATCATCGAAGGGGCACAGTCGCAGTGGTAGCGACACGCCGCGGGACAAGTCGGCTCGGCTGTCTCGTTGGCGGGTTGCTCGTGGTCACTGCGTTGTACTTCGGGTTCAACATCGGTGAGGTCTACGTCCGTTTCTACCGATTCAAGGACGTCATGGCGCAGGAAGCACGGTTCGGACAAACGCGCAATGACGTCGCCATCCGTACTCACATCCAGCAGGTCGTGGACTCGCTTGGCTTGCCTGCCGAGGCGAGCGTCATCAGGATCCGGCGGGATGCTTCCAGCATCACGATTTCGTCGGAGTACACTGAACACGTGGAGCTCCCGCTGTTTGTCCGGGAGTTCAAGTTCGCGCCGCGGGTGGTCCACACCTTTTGAGCTCACCAGCGCTCGATCCCCGGCGGAAGGTCATGACGACTGATGCGGCTGCCCGGTGGCGGCAGCGTTCAGGCCGCGTGGTGTTCACGAACGGCGTCTTCGACCTGTTGCACCCCGGACACGTCGACATCCTGTCGGCGGCCCGGGCGCTTGGCGACGCGCTGGTCGTTGGCGTCAACACCGACGACTCCGTGCGCCGGCTCAAGGGCCCGAGCCGACCCGTCCGCAACGAGAACGATCGGGCACACGTGCTTGCCGCGCTGGAAGCGGTGGATGCGGTCGTGTTGTTCGACGAAGACACACCACTCGAGTTGATTCGCGCGTTGTGGCCTGATGTCCTGGTCAAGGGAGGCGATTATACCGTGGATACCGTTGTTGGTGCGCAGGACGTGATGCAGCGCGGTGGAGACGTGGTGATTATTCCGCTGACGCCTGGGCATTCGACGACCGGCACGGTCGAGCGCATGCGCGCTGGGGGCTCCCGTGGCCAGGACTGACCGCGCAGACAGTGCGATGCGCCCCGTGGTCCTGGAGCGTGGTGTCGTCAGGCAGGCTGAAGGTTCCTGCCTCAGTGCTTTCGGGAATACGCGCGTGCTCTGCGCGGTTTCCGTTGAAGAGGGCGTGCCTGGCTGGCGGAAGGGAAGTGGCGAAGGATGGATCACGTCTGAATACGCCATGTTGCCCCGGGCGACGCGCACGCGCACGCAGCGTGAGCGCGGGCAGCTCGGCGGACGGACCCAGGAGATCCAGCGACTCATCGGGCGCAGTGTGCGTGCCATGCTGGATGACTTCCGCTTTGGCGAGGTGACGCTGCGCGTCGACTGCGATGTGCTCGATGCCGATGGCGGGACGCGAACCGCGGCGATCACGGGTGCCTGCGTGGCCGTCGTGGACGCTTTCGACTGGCTCGTGGCCCGTGGCCGCCTGGTGGAATCTCCGGTCAAACGGCGCGTGGCCGCCGTCAGCGTCGGCGTGGTGGACGGGGTGCCTTCCCTCGACCTGGACTATGAAGAGGATGTGCGCGCGGCGGTGGACATGAACGTGGTGATGAGCAGCGAGGGGCGGTTTGTGGAGGTGCAGGGGACCGGCGAGCATGGCACGTTCGATCGCGCGGAACTGGATCGTCTCCTGGCGCTGGCCGTGGCGGGGATCGGGACGCTCGACGGCATGCAGCGTGCGGCGTTAGGCACGCGATGAGCGGGGAGGTCGTGCTGCTGGCGACGCGGAGCGAGGGCAAGCTTCGCGAGTTGCGGCCGCTCTTCGAGGCCGCTGGGATCCAGGTGCACGATCTCCGGGAAGCGCGCCTGCTGCCGTCTCCGGGAGAGGAGGATGTGGAAGCGTTCGACACATTCGAGGCGAACGCGCTGGCCAAGGCCCGGTACTTCCACGCGCTGACGGGGCGCCCCACCGTGGCGGATGATTCCGGGCTCGAGGTCGTTGCGCTGCAGGGAAGTCCGGGCGTGCGAAGCAAGCGATGGTCCGGTCGCGACGACCTGGCCGGGCAGGCGCTGGATGACGCGAACAACGCCAGGCTGCTCGAGGCGCTTCGGCATGTCGAGCGACCCGTCGCGCGGTACGTTTGTGCGGCCGCGTATTACGACGGCGCGCGCGAAGAAGTGGTGCGCGGCGAAACCAGCGGCACCATCGTGCGTGACCCGCGCGGTGTTGAAGGGTTCGGTTATGACCCCTTTTTCCTTTCTGATGAATTGGGCGCGACCTTCGGTGAGAGTTCACGAGCGCAGAAGGAACTCGTCAGTCATCGTGGCCGTGCGTTCCGTGCACTGATGGCGCAGCTCAGCGTGCCACGTTGACATTCGGTGGGGTCGGACTACAATTCCGGCTTCCTCAGCGGGGCGTAGCGTAGCCCGGTATCGCGCCTGCTTTGGGAGCAGGAGGTCGCCGGTTCAAATCCGGCCGCCCCGACTCGCGCGGCGGAAGAGTGCCGCGCGCGGACCGGCCCACGACGAGGCGCCAGTAGCTCAGGTGGATAGAGCATCAGCCTTCTAAGCTGAGGGTCGGGGGTTCGAGTCCCTCCTGGCGCGCCATCTTCGACAGGTCGCGTCATCCCGCCGAGGCTCCGTTAGCTCAATTGGTAGAGCAAGCGACTCTTAATCGCTAGGTTGATGGTTCGAGTCCATCACGGAGCATTCGATCTCAGGTCGCAGGTCTGAGATCGCAGTTTGAAGTTGTTTTTTGGGTGTTTCGCCCACTTGCGGTGCGAATCGAAGTTGCTAGCATTGGGGTCCCCTCACCGCACCGGAAACTCGCTCCGAGATTGGAGTTGAGCCGATCTGAGCAGGACAGGGAAGTTGCTCGGATCCACTTGACGGGGCGGTACTGGGCAAGTACAATGTGCGGCTGCCCGAAATGGGCAGAATAATGCTGTTTGACAACTGGATTGAGCGTTGATGGAAGTGCGAGGCGGACTCGTCGATCCGGGACACACGATCAGGTGTTCCGGGGAGAGAAAACTGACGTACTAAAAAGTGATTCGGACTAACAGCCACGAAAGTGGCAAGCCAGTTCGAATGAGCCTATGAAAAAACTCTTGGAGAGTTTGATCCTGGCTCAGGACGAACGCTGGCGGCGTGCTTAACACATGCAAGTCGCGGGGGGTGAGCAATCACTCACCGGCGAACGGGTGCGTAACACGTGAGCGACCTGCCCACTTGTGGGGTATAGCCGGCCCAACGGCCGGGTAATCCCGCATACGCTTCTCTGGCTGCATGGCCGGGGGAGGAAAGCCGTAAGGCGCAAGTGGAGGGGCTCGCGGCCTATCAGCTAGTTGGCGGGGTAACGGCCCACCAAGGCGATGACGGGTAGCTGGTCTGAGAGGATGGCCAGCCACATTGGGACTGAGATACGGCCCAGACTCCTACGGGAGGCAGCAGTGGGGAATCTTGCGCAATGGTCGAAAGACTGACGCAGCGACGCCGCGTGCGGGAGGAAGCCCTTCGGGGTGTAAACCGCTGTTACTCGGGACGAACTTCTCGATTCATCGAGATTGACGGTACCGGGGGAGGAAGCACCGGCTAACTCTGTGCCAGCAGCCGCGGTAATACAGAGGGTGCGAGCGTTGTCCGGAATCACTGGGCGTAAAGGGCGCGTAGGCGGCTTTTCAAGCGTGCGGTGAAAGCTCGGGGCTTAACTCCGAGTCTGCCGTGCGAACTGGGAGGCTTGAGTCTGGTAGAGGTCGATGGAATTCCGGGTGTAGCGGTGGAATGCGTAGAGATCCGGAAGAACACCGGTGGCGAAGGCGGTCGACTGGGCCAGTACTGACGCTGAGGCGCGACAGCGTGGGGAGCAAACAGGATTAGATACCCTGGTAGTCCACGCCGTAAACGATGGGCACTAGGTCCTTGGGGGAGCGACCCCTTGAGGGCCGGCGCTAACGCATTAAGTGCCCCGCCTGGGGAGTACGGCCGCAAGGCTGAAACTCAAAGGAATTGACGGGGGCCCGCACAAGCGGTGGAGCATGTGGTTTAATTCGACGCAACGCGAAGAACCTTACCTGGGCTTGAC
>DATMBT010000167.1:0-3046 GCA_035559475.1 Gemmatimonadaceae bacterium | reverse complement strand
CACGTTGGCCTGGGAACTGACATGGACAGCAACTTCCAGCCGGTCTTGAGCGCCTATGGTCAGGTCGCCGAGTGGGCTGACGGACTTCGGGCGAAGGGGTTCACACAGTCGGATTTGGCGAAGGTGTTGGGCGGCAACATGCAGCGTGTGCTCACGCAGGTCATCGGCTGAGGGATGGCGGTCACGGCCGGCGGTCCTATGTTAGGGATGGAGCGCTGGCTGAAAGTATTTGATTCGCCTGCAGCGCAACGCTACCACGTTAGGCACGAACCCACGACCGTTGAGACTGCGCCCACGCGTTCGCCAATCCCTGCTTACGGTTGTTGGCCTGCTCCTGCTGTGGCTGGCCTGGACCGGTCTTACCCAGGGCGTGAAACAGCTGCCACAGTCTGAGACTGTTGGCCAGATCACGCAGTCCGTCACCCAGCTTGCCTTCGGTCTCTTTGCGTTGCTGAGTCTCGTGACCACGTTCTGGGGCCGGCGCTGGAATACCGTGGCGCTTGTTGGCTGGACCATCAGTGTGGCTCTTGCTGCCGGCTTTGCGGCGGTCGTATGGGGCGGTACCTCGCTCGCAAAGGGTCTTCTCACCGGGGCTGCCGCGTTACTCGTTGGTCTGGTGATCGCCTGGCTCCTCCGCGTGGGAGCTCGCGGCCTGCGAGGCATGACGGTGGATCGGGACGCGATGCGACCGTTTAACCCATCATGACCTCAGGGAAATGGTTACATAAGCCGACCACGACGGTGCCGAAATTGGCGAGTTACCTCCTCACCCCGTAGCGTTTCCCTGGATCGCGGGTAGCGCAACGCTATTCGTCAACCTGACCGACAGATGACCGCGCAGACCATCGACCTTCGGCAGCTCCCCAGTGTTCCGTTGGCTGTCATCCGGCGCCGAGTCCGCCCTTCGGAGTTGTCGCGCGTTGTCCCGGAGTGCTGTGGGATGGTGTGGAACGCCTTACGAGCGCAGCAGGTCACTGGTGGACGCCACGTTGCTGTCTATTGGACCACCGAAATTCGCCTCGAAGTCGGGGTCGAAACCGCCGATGCGTTTGTTGAACAGGGGGATGTGGTCAGGTCGGCGACGCCGGGTGGATTGACTGCGTTCGCCACCCACTTCGGTCCCTATGGAGAGTTAGGCAGTACCCACAAGGCCATCCAGCAGTGGTGTGCCACCCAGGGTCACAAGCTGGCCGGTCCGAGCTGGGAGATCTACGGACACTGGAAGCCCGAATGGAACGATGCACCCTCGCAGATTCGGACAGACGTGTTCTACCTCGTGACCCCTGGTTAGGCACAGCAGACATGACTGGCCGTATCGAAGAACTGTGGAGCAAACGCGCGCACCGCGGGCCGATGGATTCAGTGCGCGAGGCGACGCTTGTTGCCGGTCAGGGCATGCAGGGGAGTGTTGGCCGGAGCCGGCGACGCCAGGTCACCATCCTGTCGCGCGAGGCATGGGACTCAGCAACCGCGGCGCTCGGCCGCGATCCCGGACCGGCATCACGTCGCGCGAATATCCTGGTCAGCGGGATCGAGCTCGCGCACACACGCGGTCGCGTCCTGCTGGTTGGTTCCTGCCGAATCGAGATCGGCGGCGAGCTGACGCCGTGCGAACGAATGGATGAGGCGGCACCCGGCCTGCGCAACACCCTGCAACCAGATTGGCGCGGCGGTGTCTTTGCACAGGTGCTCGACGGCGGGATTGTCCGTATCGGTGATCCCGTGAAGTGGGAAGTAGACTCCGCGAGTTCCGCGCGTTAGGCGCCAAGGAGAAAAGCATGGAACACGACTTTCCAGGTGCCGTGCCCGAGATACCCGTCAGCGATCTCGACGCCGCAGAGGCGTATTACCAGAACGAGCTGGGCTTCACCGTCGACTGGGGTGGTGCGGACGACGGGATCGCTGGAATCTCGAAGGGAAGTTGCCGAATGTTCCTGACCGATCGCGCTTTCCGGGAAGAACACGGTAATAACCCGCCCGTGCTGGTCTGGCTGAACCTCAATAGCACACAAGAGGTGGATGCCTTGTACGAGACGTGGAGTCGCTCCAAGGCGCGAATTGTATCCCGGCCCGAGTCAAAGCCGTGGAAACTGCATGAGTTCACCGTCGCAGACCTGGACGGCAATCTTTTTCGCGTTTTTTACGATTTCTCGCGGGACTAACGCGAAGGGTGAGCTAGACCCAGCGCTTGTTTCAATCATCTCGTAAGGCTTCGATGGGATCCACGCCGCTTGCCCGGCGTGCCGGGACGTAGCTTGCCAGCACCCCGACGGTGATCATCGTCAGCGACATCGCCGCGAACACGACCGGGTCTACCGCCTTTACGTCAAAGAGAAGTGCGCCGAGCAGGCGCGTCGCCGCAAACGCCACGGCGACTCCGATGCCCACGCCGACCAGCACGACCTTTGTCCCCTGAGACACGACCTGGCGGCGTACCACTCCCGATGTCGCCCCGAGTGCCATCCGCACGCCGATCTCCCGCGTCCGCTCGGCTACCACGTACGACAGCACGCCATACAGTCCGACGGCGCCAAGAATCAACGCCAGCGCCGACACGACACCGAGCGTGAGCATGGTGAATGAGAGTTCCACCATCGATCGCCGCGCCAGGAACTCCATGGTGAACTCGCGATACACCGGCGCTTCGGGCGCAAACTCGCGCACCAGTTCCCGCACCTCGCGCGTCAGGTTGGCCGCACGCGGTGACTTCACCACGTACGCTGGTGATCCCATCGCCCACGCGCCCGGGTTGGGTCCCGTCAGGGGGAAATACACGACGGCTTCGCTGGCCTCACGCCAGTCATCCTGCTTCACGTCGTCGACGACGCCGACGACGGTGAACCAGAATTGGTTCGCGCCCGAGCGGCGGATGCGTTGTCCAAGCGCGCTCTGGTTGGGCCAGAGCCTGGCCGCGGCCGAACGGCTGATGACGATGCTGTTGTTAGGCGTCACCGCTTCACTGCTGGTGAACGGTCGCCCCGTCAGTTGCTCGATCCCCATCGCCTTGAAGTAGTCGCCCCCGGCGAAGTTCTGGTCGAGCGGCACG
>DATMBT010000166.1:0-2055 GCA_035559475.1 Gemmatimonadaceae bacterium | reverse complement strand
GATCAGAAGGTCCTGATTCTCTGGATCGGTTACTCGCCCTGCGCGCTCGCGGTCAGGCCCAGAAGGGACAATCGGACCCGCGCTAATCGTTCGCCGTCGTGGCGGCTGGGGCGCGGCGACCCAGTCTCAACCCGAGGACTGCTCCGCCGGACAACGCAGCGACAAGATTGCCGAGGCTCATGACAGTGACCATGGTCGCCCGCTCCGCGGCACCTGGCGCTCCGACGACCCAACCGGCTGCCTCCATCACGAGGTTTACGGCAAGGAACGCTGCGGCACTCGTGAGTCCGACACGCCACGCGAGGGCGCGTGACAGCGCCTTGTCGCGAAGGCCAACGCCGATCGCCCACGCGCTGATCGAAGCGATGATGAACGCGGTCGGGACAAACAACAGCGTGAACACGCGATGAATCGGGAGTCGTTCGCCAAAACGCTCCACCGCGATTGGCTCGAGCCGAAACAGCAAGAACCCCATCACGATCGTGATTGGCGCAAATCCAAGAATGCCCGCCCACGCCATCCGCTTTGATTCAACGACGCCGGTCAGGCGGCCCATCGAGCGACCCCATGCCGCACTCCCGACCGCGAACACAATGATGGTTGGTATCGCAGCGATCACGGCGTTCTGGACCTTCGGGTTCGTGACGCTAAACCCCGGGAGGACCGAAAACACGAGGTTCCCCAGAAGAAGCCCGGCGAGCAGTCCGCCGAAAAGTGTCGCGACGGTCTTCCAGGCACCGACCCACATCAATTGGCCGCTGGACATGCTCCCCCTGAATGCTGCGTACCAAATGCTACGCCGGCACAGGCTCCTCCGGTAAGCCTCAACAAACGCTCCTGCCAACCGTGACTCGCCCAGTATTGTCGAAAGAGTCGATTAGTCCCCACCCCCGGGCCCAGCATGAGCCGTTATCGAACTTCGTTGGTCACCTGCGCAGTACTCGGCGTCTTTTTCGCCGAACCGCTCCTGGCGCAAACCATCTCACCAGCCGCTGCCCAGGAAGATTTCGACATTCTCTGGAAGTCGATCCGCGAAGCACACGGGGGTCTGAATCGTCACGTCCCGCCGCGTGAACTCGATCCACGCGTCGCGGCGCACCGCGCTCGTCTCGACAAGCCGATGTCGCACGGTGCCTTTGCCGGCCTGCTCCAGGAATCGATCTCGGAGCTGCGGGACGGCCACATGCGACTCGAGCTCGACTCGGCAACCGCAGCTGCGCACGCAACCGCCGCGGTCTTTCCCCTGCGCGTCGTTATCGAGGGCGACCAAATGGTGGTGGCGTTCAACGATTCGCCAACCGATACCACCCTTCGGCCCGGGATGGCCATTGTCAGCATCAACGGACGGCCAACCGGTGAACTCGTCAGGCAGCTCCTGCCAAAGGTTCCCGGCGACGGATTCATCGAGACGGGAAAGCGATTCATTCTCGGCAGGCAGTTCGCGCAGATGCACTGGTTGTACGTGGAGCGGCCTGCGACGTTTGCCGTGGTCGCACGAGACGGGAGCGGTCGCGAGTTCTCGGCGTCCGTCCCCGGCATCCTCGAGCGGGACCGGCGGTCGGTGAACAATCCGGTGAACGCGACCTTGAGCGCCAACCTCACCCGGCTTGATGGGACGGCCGGGAACGTCGCGCTCGAATTCCTGAATGACGGTCCAGTGGCGCGCCTGCGCGTCCGGGCCTTCGATGGGCAGGCCTTCCCGGCGACGCTGGATTCGGCGTTCAGGACAGCGCGGGCGCGGAACACCTCGTCGATGGTGCTCGACTTGCGCGGCAACGGCGGCGGTGTCGACCAATACGGGGCGTTGCTGGTGTCGTATTTCATCGACAAGCCGTTCCGCTATTTCGATCACATTCACGTGCCGACCATCGCTCCGTCGTTTGCCACCTGGTTACCGCGCACATTCGACGCCATGCGTACCGGCACAACGCCCGACCCTGCCGGCGGTTACCGCATAACGAGCGCGCTCCATCCGGGAGTGGCCGAGCAGCCGCCCCCGGCCACGCCGTTCCTCGGAAAGCTGGTCGTGCTCGTCGACGGCGGCACATTCTCGAC
>DATMBT010000165.1:0-3150 GCA_035559475.1 Gemmatimonadaceae bacterium | reverse complement strand
TCCTTGTCGCCGGCGCCGGCCAGCCCGTAACGATCGCACGTGTATTCACGGGCTCGTGATAATGCGGGACCCAGGAAGGGAACGAACCCCGCGGGCAGCAGGAGATACGGCCAGCGCACATGTCCACATTTTATGTGTCCGAGTTCATGCGCGATGATCATGTCCCGAGCCGCCGTGTTGTCACCGCATGCGGAAAGCAGCTCGGAGTACAGCACCACGAAGTTTGCCTTTCGGAAACGCGTGGCGAACGCATTGAGATTGCCGCCAGCCTGCATCAGGTACACTTCCGGTGTGAGCATACCCATGCGGCGGGCCAGATTGTCGACGGTGGCGTAGAGCTCTGGAAACTGGTTCGGCCCCAGTCGCACGGCACTGCCTCGCAGCTGGCCCACGAGCACGAGCCGCATCACTGCCACGAACACCACCAGCATGAATGCATAGGCAAGCCCGACAACCGTGATGATCAGCACCACCCAGATGACCGCGGCGGCAACAGCCGTCAGGATGAAGAGGGGCCGCTCACTCGGCCATCGCTCGACGACGATCGGCGTCAGGTTTGCTGTGGCGCTGGTCGAAGCTGCGTGGCCCTGATAGCTCTCGGACACTGGGAACCCTCGCTGGCTGCCGTTTGAGGTGAAGTGCAACTTTTTAGTTGGTCACAAAGCGCGCCCTTCCCCCGTTCCGCTGACACCACCCGGGCGAATCTGGCGACCAGGGCACAAACCGCAACGATTGAGCCTCCCGTCGCGCGCTGTTCGACGCTATGCTCGACGGTAAGTCGTTACCAATTCCGTCCCATTCCATAGGGCCATGCGTCATCTGCCTTCTGTCGCCGCGCTGCTCGTTGCGTCGCTTTCTTCCTTTGCGCACGCACAGGCGCGTGGCAATACGGGCGCACCTGCACCCTCCCGCGCCGTACCCGCCGCGCCCGAACGCGCTATTCGTCGCGACATCCCGATCACGAACTCAATCCGCCGCGCGTACCAGGGCAGCACGCGCGATTCGACGGGTAAGCCTGGTCGGAACTATTGGCAGCTCCGCACGGACTACACGATCCAGGCGCGCCTCGATCCCTCGACGCAGGTGATCACGGGCAGCGAAACGATCATGCTGCATAACGAGAGCCCGGAGCCACTGAGCGAGATCCGGCTGCGCCTCGACCACAATATCTATCGGCCGACCGTCCCACAGGGACTGTCAGTGCCGGCGGAAACCACTGAGGGAATGGTGGTCACGAAGTTCGTGATCGATGGCCAGGTCGCCGACCTGAACGCGCCGCCACCTGGACGCAGCGGAGGGCGTGGAGGACAGCAGCCGTCCTCTCTGCGCCCAACGGCGATGGACCAGACGAACGCCCGAATCTTCCTGGCGTCGCCGATACCACCGAAGTCGGTTGCGAAGCTCGAAATCGACTGGAGAACGAAGCTTCCCGGCGGGCCTAACGGTTCCGGCCACCGGATGACGCAGCGTTGGGCGGACACGCTCTTCCAGCCAACGCAGTGGTACCCGCGCGTCGCCGTCTACGACGACCTGCGCGGCTGGGACGAGAACCTCTACCTCGGCCCGTCCGAGTTCTACAACAATTTCGGCCGGTTTGATGTGAGCATCACCGTCCCCGGTGGGTGGATCGTGAGTGGCACGGGGGTGTTGCAGAACCCTGGCGAGGTCCTCACCGCAACCGCCCGCGAGCGCCTCGCGAAGGTCCTCGGCTCCGATTCCATAACCACGATCGTTGGCGAGAATGAAGTCGGACCCGGCGTCGCGACCGCAGCCGGCGACTGGCTGACGTGGCACCTGGTCGCCGACCAGGTGAACGACTTTGCCTGGGCCACGGCGAAGAAGTTCGTCTGGCAGGCGACGCGCGCCACGATCCCGACCAAGGGGCCGGTGCCCATTCATATGGTATTCCTGCCTGCACGGGCGAACCTGTTCCGTGACGCCGGGCAGATCTCGCGTCACGCACTCGAGTTCTACTCGAAGCTCTGGGCTCCATATGCATTCCCTCAGCTTACGCTGCAGGACGGGCCCAGCGCCGGCATGGAATACCCGATGGTGATCAACTCCAATCGCGGCGCGGCGGACCATGAAACCGGTCACCAGTGGTGGCCGATGATGGTCAGCAACAACGAGACGTGGTACGGCTGGATGGATGAAGGCTTCAACCAATACATGAACATCCTGTCCGACGCCGACGCGGCCGGACGGAAGCCGGTGCTGGACGGGGAAGGCCAGAGCTACGGACGCATCAGTGGCGACGAGTGGGAGGCGCCATTGATGTGGAACGCCAACTGGGCGGGTCCCCGGTATGGCTTCCAGACCTACTCCAAGACGCCGCTCATGCTCTCGATGCTCGGCGGAATCGTTGGCGATAGCGTGGTCCAGAAGGCCCACAGCGCGTACACGCACGCGTGGGCATTCAAGCATCCGTCGCCATGGGACTACATGTTCTTCATGAGCAACCAGGTCCAGCAGGATCTCGGCTGGTTCTGGTACTACTGGTTGTTCACGACCGAGCGGGTGGACGGCTCGATCAAGTCAGTGACGACCTCCGGAACGAAGACAACCGTCACCGTGAGGCAGGACGGTCAAATGCCGTCACCCGTGGTCCTGCGCGTCGAGTTCGAGCCCACGGGTGCGCCGATCCGCATGATGCCTAACGCCAAGGCGGAAGGCACGAACGCTGCCATTGTAACCTGGCCGGTGAACGTCTGGTTCAATGGAAGCAAGTCGTTCGCCGCGACGCTGGACTTCGGCGGTCGCGCGATCCGGAAGATCACGCTCGATCCGTTCGGGCGGTTCCCGGACAAGGACGTGACCGACAACATCTGGCCGCGTTAATCCACGCTTTCCAGAAAACATTTTACCACAGGGGTCACGGGGGTCACGGGGGAACCATATAGGCGCCTGGTTCTTCTCTGTGACCCCCGTGACCCCCGTGACCCCCGTGTTGAAGTGTTTTACGGGGACACGTGACGGGCTGGAGTCGGTTTCCCCAGGATACGTGGACCGCGGGCGCCGGTAACGGTCACCACGTTTCCTGGCCTGCCCTGCAGAAAGAGGCGGCCAAGCAGGGCGAACGCCACCGCTTCCTTGGCCTCGCCGTAGAAATACGCGTCGGCAAACCGCCGGACGGTCACACCGCCTAACGCG
>DATMBT010000164.1:0-3879 GCA_035559475.1 Gemmatimonadaceae bacterium | reverse complement strand
GGCGCAGACCGAATACCACTGGGAGAACGTCACTCCTGGCCCGCATCGCATCATCGCGGTGCTCGCTGATCCCGGCCACATCCCGCTCAAGCCATTGGTGACGGACACGGTGAACATCGTCGTGGTGGCGCCTGCCGACAGCACCACAAAGAAATAGCGTGTCGGTGAGGGTACAGGGTTCAGGCTTCAGGCTTCAGGGAAGGTTGAAGGCTTCAGGTCGAGGGACGGTCACCCCATTTACCTGAAGCCTTTGAACTTCCCTGAACCCCGAAGCCTGAAGCCTGAACCCTCAGCTCACGACGGGCTCGGGAATCTTTAACAACTGAAACGCAAGGTTTGAGACGAGACAGTACGCTGCGAAGAAGTAGAACCCCCGACCCGCGACTCCATCGAGGTTGTCGCTCCCCTGCGCCGCCAGCATCGCGATGAACACGCCGACCGCAAACACGTCGGCCATCGCCCATTTGCTCAGCGATCGCACCATGAGGTACAGCCGGTAACGCTTCGCCGGATCCCTCAACGTGAGGATGACCACCAGCGCGAGCGCCTTCAGGAACGGCACCGTCACGCTGAAAAGGAGGATCAACCCGGCGACAAAGTCGTTGTGCGACTGGTGAAGGGTGCGGACTGCCTGCAGCACGCTCTGCGTCTGCCGGAAAACCTCCTGGGTGACGCCCAGCATATTCATCGTCGCCACAATCGTCAGCACCGGCTGTGTCAGCCCCGGAATGAGCAACCCGATCGAGACAGCCGTCAGAGTCAGGGCCAGAGCGTTTCTGGAAGTCATTGGTATCGACTGGGTTGAGTGATCTCGGGCGCCACGACAACCATGGGAGAATGGCGACCTGCCGGCGAACCGGTAAGGTCCGGTGTACGTACTTCCTCACTGGCCCGATCCATGCTTCTGTTGTGAAGGCACCATGCGACCGAACCTGCTCCTGCTGATGCTCCTCGCGAGCACCCCGAACTCCCTGATCGCGCAGTCGGATTCGATCAGGGAACTCGAGCGAACCTGCCTGCGGATGACCGACGATCCGCGCCCGGCGAACCTCGAGTCGATGCAACCCACCATAGATCGCGAAACCGGCGCGCGCGCGTCTTTCCTCACCGGCTGCCGGTTCATCGCCGAACAGAAATGGGGCCCAGCGGGGAAGGAATTCGAGAAAGCGGTAAAGGCCGAACCCGGTGTTGCGGTCTACCATTTCTGGTTTGGTCGCGCGACCGGTGAACAGATTGCCCGCGCCAATCCGATCCGCCAGCCGGGACTCGCCAGGCGCGTAAAGGGCGAGTTCGACAAGGCAGCCGCGCTCGATTCCACGTACATCGCTCCGCATGAAGGGCTGCTGCGCTATTACCTCGCCGCGCCGAGCTTCCTTGGTGGAGGCGTGGGTCGCGCGCGTGAAGAAGCGGACAAGATCAAGGCGATCAATGCCTATCGAGGCGGACTGGCACATGCCAATGTGGCTTTCGCCGCCAAGGACACTGCCGGGCTGCTCGCCGCCCACGAACGTCTGGTCGCCGAATACCCGGATAGCTCCACGTCGTATTTCGCGCTGCTGAACGTCCAGCTCGTCCGAAAGCAGTGGGCGGGCGCGTGGTCCGCGGTCGATCGACTCGAACGGGTGAAGCCGGACCTTCCCATGTTGCACTACGCCGTCGGGCGTGCCGCCGCGGAATCGGGCGAGCAACTCGAGCGCGGCGAGACAGCGTTACACGCCTACCTGCTGCACGAGCCGAAGCCGGACGAACCGTCGCACGCCGCCGCCCATTGGCGGCTCGGCCAGATCGCAGAGCTGCGCGGCGACGTCACCACCGCTCGTCAGGCGTACGTGACGGCGTCCGCGATGGACCCGAAGTTCAAACAGGCGAAGGAGGCGCTGGCGCGGGTGAAGTAGGCGTCCGCGACGGCGGTTCCACCACCGGTTCAACCACCTGGTCCGCGACAGGCACCCGCGGCAGCATCGTGGCTTTCAGCACTTCGTCCATCGTGGCGACGAACGTGAACTTCATGTGCTGCTTGATCTCGTCGGGGATCTCACGCAGGTCCTTGAAGTTGCCCTTCGGCAGGATCACCTCGCGGAGCCCCGCTCGATAGGCGGCCAGCGTCTTCTCCTTCACGCCGCCGATCTCGAGCACTTTGCCACGCAGCGTCACTTCACCCGTCATCGCGACGTCGCGCCTGACGGGCCGGCGAGCCAGGACGCTCGCGATGGCCAGTGTGACCGCGACGCCCGCGCTCGGTCCATCCTTCGGCACCGCACCGGCCGGGAAGTGCACGTGCAGGTCGGTTTCCTTGAACTCCTTTTCGTTCACGCCCAGCGCGACTGACCGCGAGCGCACGAACGAATACGCGGCATCGACCGACTCGCGCATCACGTCACCCAGTTGCCCGGTGACGGTGAGCTTCCCGTTGCCCGGCATGCGGAGCGCCTCGATGGTCATGATGTCGCCGCCCGTCGACGTCCACGCCAGGCCGGTGACCGTTCCGACTTCAGGTTCCTTCTCCGCTTCTTCCGCTGCATAACGAGGCGCGCCGAGGACCTCCTCGACCTTGTCGTTGTCGATGATCCACGCGCCTTCTTCGCCCTCGGCCTTCTTGCGCGCCCGCTTGCGCATGATCGCCGCCAGGTTGCGCTCGAAGTTGCGGAGGCCTGCCTCGCGTGAGTAGCGACTCGAGATGTAGCTGAGGACTTCGTCGGTGAACTGGATGTCGGTGACGCTGATGCCGTGGTCGGTCAACAGGTTCGGCAGCAGGTAACGCCACGCGATCTCCACTTTCTCCTCGACCGTATACCCGGCGATGCGGATGACCTCCATGCGGTCACGCAGCGGGGCGGGGATGTCGAACAGGTTGTTGGCGGTGGTGATGAACAGGACCGACGACAGGTCGAACTGCAGGTTGAGGTAGTGATCGACAAAGTCGTGGTTCTGCGACGGGTCGAGCACCTCGAGCATCGCCGCGGTCGGGTCACCCGACGCGCCACCGCCCGCCATCTTGTCGATCTCGTCGATCATCATGACCGGATCGCGCACACCCACGCGTCGCAGCGCCTGGATGAGCAGCCCGGGCATTGCGCCCACGTACGTGCGCCGGTGCCCGCGGATTTCGGCTTCGTCCCGCACGCCGCCGACCGCGATGCGATAGAACGCGCGGCCGATCGATGTCGCGATGGCCGAGCCTAACGATGTCTTCCCCGTGCCCGGCGGTCCGACGAAACAGAGAATTGGGCCATGCGGGTCGCCGCCGCGCAACTTGCGGACGGCCAGGTACTCGATGATGCGCTCCTTGGCCTCGTCGAGTCCGTAGTGGCGCGAGTCGAGCGCTTCCTCGACGACCTTGAGCTCGATCTCCTCCGTGCCGGTCTTCTTGTTCCACGGCAGCGCCAGGATCCAGTCGAGGTACGTGCGGATCACCTGGTATTCGGACGACGCCGGCGACAGCATTCGCAAACGCTCGACCTCGCGCCGCGCTTCCTGGCCCGCGCGCTCCGGAAGCTGAGCCTCGTCGATCTTCTTCAACAGCTCGATCGCTTCCTTCTCGCCCGGATCCGTCTCGCCAAGCTCGGTCTGGATCGCGCGCAACTGCTGCCGGAGGTAGAACTCGCGCTGGTGCTGCTCGATCTTCACCTCGGTGGTGCGCTTCACGTCTTCCATCACGCGCGCCCGACCCACTTCGCGCTCGAGTCGCGACAGGATGAACTGGAGCCGCTGGCCGACATCGAGCCGCTGCAGCACCTCGTCCTTGTCGGAGATGCGGAAGTTCATGTTCGTCGCCGCCAGGTCCGCGAAGCGACCCGGGTCGGAGACGTTCATCTTCAGGATCTGCGGCACCTCATCCGGGATACGGTCGATGAGGTTGGCGAGCGTCTCAGCGGCGGC
>DATMBT010000163.1:0-9288 GCA_035559475.1 Gemmatimonadaceae bacterium | reverse complement strand
GGCGATTCCCGACCTGATTATCGCGTGCGTCGTCGGCACGCTGATTGGCGGAAGGCTGTATTACGCCGGAATCGTCCAGCAGGATTGGTCGGCCCTCTGGGGTCGCGCCGGCTTCGTGTTCTGGGGTGGATTCATCGGGTCAGTGATCGCGTGCTGGCTCGTCATACGGCACAAGAAACTGTTGTTCGAGCGATTCGCTGACGTCGGCGGTATCGCGATCGCCGGCGGGTACGCAGTCGGTCGCACCGGTTGCTGGGCTGTCGGTGACGACTATGGAAAGCCGTGGAACGGTCCCCTGTCGGTGATGTTTCCCGAAGGCGCACCCGCGTCCACCGCCAGGAACATGAACCAGCTTTTCGGTACGCCGATTCCGGAAGGCGCCACGCCGGATACCGTCCTCGCGGTGCATCCGACGCAGCTGTACGAGACGGTGTTAGGCACGGTGATGTTCCTCATCCTGTGGCGATTCCGGAAGCACAAACATGCCGAAGGGTGGTTGTTCGGCATGTACCTCGTGCTCGCTGGTGCGGAGCGGTTCTTCATCGAATTCTTCCGCGCCAAGGACGACCGGTTCGCCATGGGCATGACGCTGGCGCAGGTCATCGCGATCGTGCTTGCGATGATCGGGGTGTTCATCATGCTGGTGCGCCGTCGGACCGCAGCGGTCACTCCAAGCGCAGCTGCCGCGTGAGTGTCGGCTGATCACGCGGACCCCGGTCGACAGGATCATTCAGTCCGCGACCGCGCGCTACGTCGCTGTTGCGATATCTCCGCGGTCCTGCCCCAGTTCGCGATAGAGCCACGCCTTCGCGACGCGCAGCTCGCGATGCACCGTGGCGGATGAAATGCCGAGTGCGAGCGCCGTCTCGTCGTAGCTCAGTCCACCGAAGTAGTGCAGTTCCGCGGCGCGCGCCTTTCGACCGTCCATAGCCGCGAGCCGATCCAGCGCTTCGTCGAGGACCATCAGGTCCATCGCGGGAGCAGGGGCAACGGCCTGCGCATTTTCGAGCGAAACGAGTTTCGGGCCACCGCCACGTCGCTGCCGGGAACGTGACCGCGCGTGATCGACGAGGACGCGCCGCATCGTCTGCGCCGCCACGGCGAGGAAGTGGACCCGTCCCTCCCACTCCACGTCCGACCCGACGAGTCGCAGGTAGGCTTCGTGTACGAGCGCGGTGGTTTGCAGCGTGTGATTGGCTCGTTCGCCGCGGAGGTGGCGCCTTGCGAGATGGTGCAGTTCATCGTAGATGAGCGGCATGAGCCGCTCCAGCGCGGACGCGTCCCCGCCGCGCCACTGAACAAGCAAGGCGCTCACGGTGGGCTGGGTCGAAGGCGCGGGGCGCATGGGAGGGGGGATACGCTACCGGCCTCTGATCGGGTAGTCAACTACAAGCGGGACAAGCACCTACGACGTTGACCGGGCGCAAGTGAGGGTGGCGCACGGATTTGACGCTCTTATCAGGTAGACGCGGGCGATTTCACGACGCGCAAGGAGCCTGATGTTTCGTCGGAACGCGGTCACACTTGCTTCGAACGCCATCGCATTTGCGCTGGTGCTCATGCCTGCACAGGCCGTGCCGGCGCAGGGGACGTGGACGCTCTCGCTGTTCGTGAATCCGTTCCCATCGCCTTACCAGAGCGACTGGGAGACGAACCCGAACATCAGCAACCTGACGATCACCAATCCGGCTGCGACGGTGCAGGACGTGCGGCTGGCGTATCAGGTGGTAAACACCCAGGGCCGGATCCTGGCCAGTGGCGGCAGCGACCCGTTAGGCATCCAGCCCGGCGCGCCCACGGTCCTGACGTCGATCATCGACATCGCGGGCTCGTCGCGACGCGACCAGACGCTGTGGGACCAGATGCAGCGCACGGGCCGGATTCCCGAGGGCACGTACCGGGCGTGCGTGGTCATGGCGAGTACCGGTGGCCTCATCCTGGGCGAAGACTGCGCGACCTTCACGATCGTGTATCCCGACGCGCCGATGCTCATCGCCCCGGCACCGGGCGAGTCCATCACCACGCAGGAGCCGTTCTTCCAGTGGACGCCCGTCGTGGTCCCGCCGGCGTATCCGGTGCAATACGTGCTGCAGGTGGCGGAGGTCCTGGCGAACCAGACGGCCGAGGAGGCGCTCAACGCCGGCATCCCGCACTACCAGCAGCCGGACCTCGACGTCACGAACCTCCAGTATCCGCCTAACGCTCAGCCGTTCGAGCCGGGAAAGCGGTATGCATGGCGCGTCGTCGCGATGGATGCCAGTGGTTTCCCGCCGACGGCCAACGGCGGGTTGAGTGAGATCCGCATGTTCACCTACGGTGAGCCCTCCAGGAACACGAGCCGCCTCGATGTCAACCTCACGCTCACGAACGAGTTTGACGATGAAACCGAGGTCACTTCTCGCGACAACGGCGCGACAACCACGGTTGACGTGGGAGAACTCTGCCAGAAGTGGGACTCTCCGATTACGGCTGTCTCCATCTCTTCGGCGAGCCCGCTGGGACTGAAGCGATTCAGCGGGCAACCCGCAGTGCTGTTCCGCGACATTCCGGCTCAGCGCTGGTGGATCGCGACGAAGAACCCGAAAAGTGCCAGGAGCGTCCTGGTCGCCGGCAACTGTAAGAACGGCAAGCTGCCGATCTGGATCGCCAGCCGCGACTCAGCGCTCCAGAGCGAAATCAACACAAAGCTGGCCAACAGGAAGGTGGGACCGGACTCGCTGCACGGGTTTGTGGTGCTGTCTCGCGTCTCGGAAACGGTGGAAGCTCCGGAGGGTTTCCCGGAGGCGGAGGCATTCCTCGGCGGTCGCACGATGGACGTGGCGACGGGCCTCAACCTCTACCTGCTTTTGAGTCTGCAGGAATGGGGACTCTGGTGGTGGTTCGAGTCTATCGGCTTCAGGGAGAGAGAGGTCGAGCTGACTGGCTTCCTTGGCATGGACGCCTCGTGGAGCCTCGGGGGCGGAGTGGGTCAGGGCGGCTCGGGTGTCGACGTCTCCACTGAGCGGAAGTTCCTGGTCCTTCGAGGCGTGTTCCCGAAACGGACCTCGGTCCAGGAAGTTGCGGCGACGAATCCCGACGCCAGCGCCAGCGATGCAGGTGGCGGCGGTGGTGGCCGTGGGGGTGGTGGTGGCGGTGGTGGTGGTGGTGGTGGTGGCCGGGGTGGCGGTGGCGGCGGGGGTGGAGAACCCGCCGAACCGACACCTGAATCGACATTTGTTCAGACAAAGTGGTGGAAGAGCATGGGGCTCTCCGTCGAGATCTCGATCGGAGATTCACTCGGTCGCCTGGTCAACAAGGACGCCTTCAAAAGAAAGGAGCCTGACAAGTCATATTCGCTCGAGACGATCGGGAAGCTCATCCACACCATCGAGGTCAACGACGACCTCACGCTGGTCGGGTACCTCGGCCTCGACTTTGCCTACGAAGCGAAGAAGCCGTTAGGCAAGGACGTGGTGGCGCACTGGGATTGGTTGCGTGGCAAGCGGAATACGGTCCGTAGCGCGCTCGGCAAGGACAGGTTGCCGCCCGATTTCAACGAGCCGGAACGGGCCACCGACTTCATGTTCGGTTATGCCGCAGAAGGGAAGCTTGCATCGGGGAAGACCGACGATGGGACCGAGTGGCGTTTCGAAACCCTGGCGCTGGACGGCAAGTACCGCGCATCCGACAAGCGCCTGACGCTGGCCCTCTCCGGAACACTCGGCGTCGGTGAGGTCGAAGGCCTGGTGAAAGCGGGTTTTTCCAAGACCATCAAGCGCGGACCAAAGCCGGACACGGTTGCCCTCAAGAAGACGGAACAGGAGAAGAAGAAAGCCTATATCGACCTGCTCGACAAACAGCCCATAGACAAGAAGCCGGATTGCGGTGGAAACGCGGACCGTGACCACGAGTTATGCAAGGCAGGCCGTGATTGGCAGAAGGCCACGAAGGATCTCGAAGAGGCGCGGGACAATACCTGGCGTGCCAGGCTGTCAGCCGGTCACGTCGCACTGGGCCAGTTGCCCGCTGCCTTGAAGGTGCTGTTCGACTTCGTCGTCGGCTTGTTCCAATGAACCGGGTTCCCGGAGTCATCGCTTCGATCCTGGTTGCACTGGGAACCAACGCGACGCCGCGCGTCGCTGCTGGACAGGGCGCACTCGACGAGCTCAAACGCGTCGTCGCCACGCTGCCCGCTGGGTTCCTCGACATCTCCCAACTGGACGTCACTACCGAAGGCGACGGCTCCGTGACGGCGACCGGGGTCGTCACCCTGCTGGGCTCCCGGACGGATGTGTTGCTCGCCATGAGCATGGCGTCTGGCCAGCGCGCGTACCGGCTGGGACTTCGTCCCGATGACTGGCAGCTGTCGAAGGCCGTACCGGGGCTCGCCCTTCCCGCGCTCGACGGCATGACCCTGTCGAACGTGGGCCTTGTCATCTCCGGGGATAGCGTCGTGAAGTCGTCGGAAGAGATGAGCGGCGGTGAATACGACTTCTACGCGGACCTGTTCAAGGCAGACGAGTTCACGCTCAAGCTGCGCCCCGGGATCAACCTGTTCGCGTCGATCCCGGTGGAGAAGCTGCCCGAAGGGCATCCTCTCCTCGGCATCATGGACGCGTTAGGCATCGAGAAGGGCGTCGTCCGGATCCAGGGCACGCTCGGCAAGAGCCTGGCGATGCTGGGGGATCCGACCGCTGCCACCGGGGACGCACTCCGCGACCTGTTCCTCCGCGCAGAACTGCCGCCGATGCGGCCGAAGGGGTCACCCGAGTGGTTCGGTTCCGGCCAGCTCGCCCTCGAGATCACCGGCGAACCGGCACTGCGCCTCGCCGGCGAGATGAACGTCCGCATCCAGGAAGACGAACTCGCCTTCTTCCTGGCCGCAGCGCTCGCAAAGGATGGCATGTCGCTGGCGGGCGGGCTCAAGACGGATCGCGGTTGGGAGCAGCCATTCGGCATCGAGTGGCTCACGCTGTACAAGGTCGTGCTCAAGATCGGGATAACCTCCATAGGCAGCGTGCAACTCGGGTTTGGCGCTGACCTCGTGATCGGCCAGAAGGACATGCAGGTCGCCGTCGCGATTGCAATCAGCCCCGCGGGCGTTCCCACCAACTTCATCTTCGACGGCGAGAGCGAGACGGGCTTCGGCTTATCGGACCTCGCCACACTGCAGGCGAAGATGGCGACTGCCGGTCAGGAAGGTGGTGGCGCGGCCATCCCGCTCGACGCGCTCCCGCCAGTCGAGTTCCGCAACATCGGCCTCAAGTTCGCGCCGAAGGACGAACCTGACCTCGGCGTCGCGAAAGGGATGGCGGTCAAGGGCCGCATGTTGCTCGCGTCAGGCGACGGCTCGCTGAAGGACATCGCCTCGGTGGACGTGAACGTCGGCGCCGACGGCATGTGGGTGAAGGGCACGCTGTCCGCGTTCCAGGTCGGACCGCTCACATGGCAGGACGCGATGATCGACCTCACGGCGACGCGCGATGTGCAGCGACTGCGTATCGCCGGTGACGTTCAGCTCCTGGGCAACCGGCAGAAGATCGACCTCGACGTCAGCAAGACGCAGCTGCGATTCAACTCGGTCACGCGCCTCTACGGCCTCTTCGCGGCGCAGGTCGACGCCACGGCGGCGTTCGACCTGAAGCAGCCGAAGTTCCGCGTGCACGCCGTGGCGGAAAGCGAGCTGGCGGGTCTCCTGCAGCCGATGCTGCGCCAGGGCGTGACCGTCTTCACCAATGCCAGTGGAGAGGTGATCAGGGTCGCCGATGGCGCCATCGCGGGACTGACCGTGGCGCTGTCAAAGGCGGACGCCACGGTGGACGACCTTCGCAACGCACTCGAACGCCAGCGCGCCAACGCGCGCGAGGTGCTCGACCGGGCGCAGGCACAGTCCACGGTGCTCGCGAGGGAAACGAACCAGGCCCGCGCTCGTCGTGATGCCGCGTTCGACCTGTGGGAGAACACACCGGTGAGGCAGCTCTCCCTCCGTGGTGAACGGCGCAACGCATGGCTGGCTGCCGTCGCGGCTTATAACGTGGCGGCGGGTCGTTCGGCCGCACAGGTGGCCGTAGTGGCAGCTGCACGACGCGTCCTCGATGCGCTTCCACCCGTCGACCAGAACGTGGCCGTCATGGCGGCCGCGGCGGCGGCGCGCTCGGTTCGCACCCAACTCGAAACCGCCCAGCGCAACCTCGAGGCGCTGAAGGAACAGCATGAAGCACTGGTCGCCGCGCTCGCGCAGGGCGGAACACTGTTCGCGCTCACGCGTGGCGAGGTCACCGCGGATCTCGAAGCCATGAAGAAGGGACAGGCCGTCGAATGGCGACTGGCGGGTGTGTTCGTCAACACCCCGTTCGACCTGACTGCGGCGCTGGACCTCTCGGAACCGGCAGCTGCCGCCGGTGCCATCCTCTCGCAACTCATCCACCGATGAACGCCATCCGTGTCCTCGCGCTTTCCGCGATCGCGGCTGCTCCCGTCGCCGCGCAGACAGCGGTGACGCCACCGGCGCCGGTGCCCTCGGTGCCACGGCCGAAGCTCCAGGGCGAGATGGGCTCCGAGGGAGAGCTCTACCGCATGGACGGGCGCGACCCGCGCCGGCCCGGCGAGTCCGGCAGGGTCTTCTTCAACCCGACATTGTCGTTAGGCCCGGTGACGGTGACCGGAAACTTCCTGCTGTCGACTGAAGGATCATCGCTCATCGGACTCGGCCAACTCCCGGGTCGCCAGCGCATCAACCAGTTCGGGCTGACACCGCAGTGGGGATGGGGCAAGGCGTACCTCGGCTCGTTCAACGACACCTGGAGCCCGCTGACGTGGGGCGGCGTTCGCGTTGATGGCGTCGGTATCGACCTCTCGCCAGGGGCGTTCCGCTTCGGGATGTTCAGCGGGAGCTCTCGTCAGGCAGTGTTCGGCGGCGCCACCAGCGGCAGCTTCGCGCGGTCCATTGCCGGCGCAAGGATCGGGGCTGGTCGTCGCGCAGAGTTCGGCGGCTCCAGCCGCTTTATCGACGTGATCGTCCTTCGCGTCCGCGATGATCCGTCATCGCTGCCGCCGTTGTCCGACTCGACACCCGTGCCGTACCTCCCCGACTCGCTCGCGACGGCGCCCGACACCGCACTGTTGCCGGTGGTGCCCATCAATCCCTATTCGGTGACGCCACAGGAGAATGCCGTGGTAGCGACCGCCGCCGGACTCAGTGTCATGGGCGGGGCTGTCACGTGGACCGGCGAACTCGCCGGCAGCATGCACTCGCGCGACCTGCGTGCGTCCGAACTCACCCCGGAGCAGGTCGGCGAGATGCCGAAGCTCCTCCGCGGCCTGGTCACCCCGCGACTCGGCACACACGCGGACCTCGCCTGGCGAAGCCAGGTGGACATCCGCGTCGCGCGGCTGCCCGGGGCCACCTCGGCATCGCCGAGGACCCTGTCGCTCTCCGTCGGCTATCAATACACCGGGGCGGGCTACGTCTCACTCGGGACGCCGTGGCTGCCTAACGATCTCGCCGGCGTCGACCTGAAGGCCGCGCTGCGCTTCCGGCTCTGGTCCCTGCAGCTCGACGGGTTCACGCAACACGACAACCTGCTCGGGCAGAAGCTCGCCACGACCGACCGTTCGCGCGTCGGCGTCGCGTTCACCGTGCAGCCGGTTCGAGGCTGGCAGTCGGCGCTCCGGGCGAACCTGGTCGGCATGGTGCGCGACATCCCCGACACGCTGGGTGCCGTCGACTACCAGGCGCGGATGCTCAGCACGACCCAGAGCTGGATCCCGTCGAAGGCGGGCCGGTTCCGCAGCATTTCCGGGAGCTACACGTGGCAGTCCACGGGTGACGACAATGCGCTCCGCGCGGCGGGCGCACTGGTCTCGCACACCGCCGACGTGCGGTTCGGATTGGCGTTAGGCGCAACCGCCACCATCACGCCAACCATCGGCGTCACCAACGCCCAGGTCGGCGACGCCGAAGCGACGACGCGTGCCACGTATGGACTGGCGGGCGACTGGCGTGACCCCGGGCGCCGGTGGGCGACGTCCGCGTCACTCAACCAGTCCCAGGTCGGGCGGACCATGGCCACGGGTTCGCGGTTTTCGCTGCGCTATGACCTCACGCGCGCCGATGCGGTGACCATCGTCCTGCGCACCAACCGGTACCGGAACCTGGTCGATCCGGGACAGGACTTCAGCGAACGGGCCCTCAACCTGCGCTGGGGGCGCCGCTTCTGATGCCACGCGTTCAGAGATACCTCCTGCTGCCGGTCCTGCTCGCGGCGCTGTCCTCGTGCACCGACGGAACCGGACCTGGATCGTTAGGCCAGCTGCGCCTGCGGCCGGTCTTTGCGTCCGGCGAAGAACCCGCCACCCTCGGCATCGCGGTGTCGGAGATTCATGTCGTGTTGCGACGCGCCGGCGGTGGTGTCGTGGCCGACACCTCATTGCCCTACGTGGACGGCGAGACGACGTCGTGGCTGATCGACCTGGCGGAGTCGCCGGAGTCCATCCAGGTGAGCGCCAGCATCGGGCAGGGCGCGGCCACCATGTATTCCGGTTCGGGGCCGGCGGCCATCAGCACCGGCATCGGACCCTCGAGCACGCAGCATGACCTTCCCGTGCGTTACCTGGGGGGCCCGGGCGCCACGTTCACCATCGACGTCTCGCCCGACAGCAGTGTCCTGGTGTCGATTGGTGAAACGCGCCAGCTCACCGCGGTCGCGCAGGACGCCGATAACGTTGCGCTCAGCGGCTTCACCTTCACGTGGTCCAGTTCGCGACCGGACCTGGCCACGGTGGATGCGAGCGGCCTGGTTACCGCCATCGCGCCTGGGCGTGCCGAGATCACCGCCTCGTCAGGCGGCGTGACGGGGAAGGCCATCGCGATGGTCGCCATACCGGGCGCACCAGCGAGTGTGGTCGTGACCCCGGTCCACGGTAACCTGACCGTGGGTGACTCACTGCGCTTCAAGGCGGTCGTGCTTGACGCCTCCGGCGACACGTTGACCGGCTACACGGTGCGCTGGTCGAGTATCAGGCCGGACATCGCGTCGGTCAGCGACAGCGGCTGGGCAACCGGTAACTCGGTCGGCCACACGACGATCATCGCGTCTCTCGGAATCCTGGCCGACTCGGCGACGCTTACGGTGCTGGGGAATGGCCCCGGTGCCGCGTCGATTCTTGTCACGCCGGAAGTCACCACGCTCACCAGCCTCGGTGCAACGCAGCAGTACACCGCGACCGCCATCGATGCCAATGGCAACGTGCTCACGGGCGTGGTGTTCCAGTGGGCCAGCTCCAACGGGGCCGTCGCTTCGGTCAACG
>DATMBT010000162.1:0-3067 GCA_035559475.1 Gemmatimonadaceae bacterium | reverse complement strand
GGCAGGAGTTCCACGCGGAACGCATTTCGATAGCCCGCGGCTTCGAACGCCTGGTTCCACCACCGCTCGCCGTCGAGGAGCGCGGAGCGAACCGGCTCCGGTGTGCCCGGGTCACGGTAGTAAATGATCGGCTTCACCGCTTCGCTGACCGCAGCGGCCGGGTTCACCTTCTCCAGCCGGTGGCGCGCGATGAAGCGCTGCGTCTGCGGCTGCTCGAGGGGCGCGGAGTAGTCGCGCCAGGTCTCGCCGAAGAATCCCGAGCGTGGATCGTACGCGCGTGGCTTGTAATTCGCGTCAGGCAGCTCGACGAACGACGTGTGCACGCGAACGCTCGCGGCTTCGCCGCTGGCGGCAACACTACTGACGCCTTCGAAGAACCCACCCGCGCCCCCGCGCCCACCGCCGCCGCCAGCCCCGGGTTGTGAGATGAAGGTCAGCTCGGCTTCCATCTCGGTGTTCTTCGGGAAGTTCATGGTCATCGGCGTGTAGATCGCACTGCGCGTGTTGTCGAGCCGATACGATCCCGGCGTCATGCGCTGTGCGAGGTTATTCGCGTCGCGCACCAGGAAATCGGTCATGTCCACGAGCACGCGACGACCGCCGTCGCTTTCCGCGGCGACCTGGAAACCCCACAGGACAGAACGCGCGAAGGCGTCGCGCACGGCACGCACCTCGGCGGGATTGGTGCTCGAGGAACGGAAGTCGTAATTCGGCATGACCATCATCACGCGGGGTCCGCTGCGCTCGAACGTCACGATGCGCGAGCCCATGAGTCCACCGCGGTCGATGCCGATGTCGTTGGAGCCGAGTCCCGCGCCCATGCCCATGACGTGGAGCACTTCCGTGTTCAGTCGTGGGATTTCCATGAAGAGCTGGCCCGCGGCAGAATCGAAGTAGAGCGGGAAGAACCCATCCAGCTTCCGCATCGTCGCGGTTCTATCCTCGATCGACCGGAGGGTCTGGGCACCTCCACCGCGTCCCTGTTGGGCCTCGGCGGGGATGGCCGCGAGGGCGATCACGCCTGCGAGTGGCAGGCTGGCGCGAATCAGGGATTGGAGCAGCGACGAGCGTCGGGCGAACATGGGCAACCTCCGTCGGGAGCCGGAAAAACGTCGTTTTCGCAGGTGCGAAAGTGAATCGACGTCCGACGGAATCGCAAACGGTTTTGGCGTCGCTGTGATCGGCCGCTACTTCTTCGGGTTGGCGAGCCGGCGGAGACCGCGCTGCGCTTCGGTCATCGACCACATGACGACGAGCGTGCAGGGCGTAGAGATCTTGTTCCTGCCGCCGCCCGATGTGCCCCAGTACCAGTGACTGTATTCCGGCGGGATATTCGGCGGTTGATAGATCTCGATGGCGTAGATGTCTTGCGGTCGATAGATGTTCCGCCCGGCTCCCGGGTACCCACCATCAACGATCCGGCGCCAGCACCGCCAACCCACGATCGACTCCACGGTGGTGGGATTTCCATTGAGGTTCTGCCGGAAACCAGGCGCGTCACGCAGGACGAGATTGGGGAAGTACACGTCTTTCGACGCGGCAAGGACCTGCTGCCGGTTCATCAGGTATCCTTGACCCGACTCCAGACGGCAGAGGATGCCGTCGAGAGCGTAACGTGAACATTGTCTCTTCGTCCTGATCTCGACCTCCGCCAGCATCTGCGGCAGTCGCTGCATAACGAGATCAAGGGCGAGGTCGACACCAATGTGCAGGTTCACACGCGACTGCAGCGGCGAAAAGCCAAGCTTGCGTACGCCGATCGTGAGCGCTCCCGGCGCGATGTTGCGGGCGTCAAAGCTGCCGGCTGAATCCGTGCGGTAGATCATACCGCCGGGCGTGATCAGGACGCTCGCGCCAGTGACGGGGAAGCCGAGTGAATCGCGAACGGTACCGGTGATCGACGACCGCAGGGTATCGGCCTGGGTTGAATCGGGCACCTGCGCGAACGCCGTCCATGGCTGGACAGCTGCCAGAAAGAGTCTCAGGAAAACTCTGGTCACGGTCGCGGCTACCCATTCCCGGCGTTGATTGTTCCGGCGTGTCCTGCAGTCTGCCGTTGCCTCGAATACTACCCGTCGGCACACTTCGGCGGCCTTGAACCTGTGCTGAGATGACCCTGACCCTGATCGTTGTCCTCATCGGTAGCTACGCGCTCGGCTGTCTCGTTGCCGCCTATTACGTCACCCGCTGGCGGCGCGGTGAGGACATCCGCGCGTCGGGCAGTGGCAACGCTGGCGCGACCAACATGGCGCGCGTCTACGGCAAGTTCGACGCAGCTCTCACGCTGGTCCTCGATGCCGGCAAGGGCGCTTTGGCCGTAACGGCTGCGCTGTACCTCCTCGAGCCTCAATGGATGGCCGTCGCGGCACTCCTTGCAGCAATCATTGGTCACATCTGGCCGGCCCAGTTGTCATTCCACGGAGGCAAAGGCGCCGCGACTGCGCTGGGCGGCATGCTCGCGTTTGATCCGGTGGCAGCGCTGCTGCTCGTTGGCGCGGGTGTGGTGAGCTTCGCTTTGACGCGAAACTTCTTCCGGAGCGGACTGGTGGCGATCGGGCTTGGGCCACTGGCACTTTGGGGACTTGGCCACGATGTGCCGACGGTCGCGATCTCGGTCGTCACGACGGTTCTCTGCCTGGTCGTGCACCACCCGATCATCGATGCGCCGCGTCAGCCCCGGCCAAAGGACGCAGCTCCATAGCTCACCCGAGGTTGGACGGTTGTCGCACTTGCCTGCATGCCCTTCCCCTCGCCAAGCTTTGTACGCGTTAGCAGTCCCTCACAAAACCATACGGCCGGATCGGGGCGATCCGTTTGCTCGAGAGGTCACTCATGGCGGGAACGGCGTCGCATCCGAAGGTGCTGGTAGACAGCGTCTGGGCTTCCGAGAGCCTGACTCGAGAACTCAGCCTCGTGATCGGCGGAAGCCTCGCCATCGCGGCCGCGGCGCAGTTGAAGATCGTATTGCCCTTCACGCCAGTTCCCGTCACCGGGCAGACGTTTGCCGTGCTCCTCATCGGCGCGCTCTACGGCTCAAAGCGCGGCGTGGCGACGATCATGACGTACC
>DATMBT010000161.1:0-3070 GCA_035559475.1 Gemmatimonadaceae bacterium | reverse complement strand
TATCCCGACGGCAACCTCACCGAGCAGATCGCGAAGCACCACGGGGTGAAGACCGAACAGGTCATGATCGCCGCCGGCTCGGGTGAAATCCTCGATGTCTGCTGCACGGCGCTGCTCCAGGACGATGACAAGAAGATCGTCGGGTCGGATCCGTCGTATGCGATCCTGTACCAGAATGCCGCGAACCTGAAGGCGGATACGATTCGCATCCCATTGCTGGCGGACTTCCGACAGGACATCCCGGCGATGATCCGCGCCACGAAGAAGAACCACCGGCAGGTCGGGTTCGTGTACCTCTGCAACCCGAACAATCCCACGGGGCGCATCGTCACGCGCGACGAAGTACGCGAGTTGCTCGACGGGATTCCGGAAGACGTACCGGTGCTCATCGACGAGGCGTACCATCATTTCGTGGAAGATCCCGCGTACGAGACGTCCATGAAGTACGTCACCGAGGGACGCTCGGTCATCGTCGCGCGGACGTTCTCGAAGATCGCGGGGCTGGCCGGCATGCGACTCGGGTACGCGATCGCGCCGCGTGAACAGCTTCAGGTATTGCGTCCCTGGGCCACCGGCAGCGTGAATGCCTGCGTGCGCTGGGGCGGCGTGGCCGCGCTGTCCGACAAGGAAGGCGAGGCACGGGTACGCGGGGCCACGATCGAGCAGAAGAAGAAGGCCGTCACGGAGCTGAAGTCGTTAGGCTACGACTGCATCCCGTCGGAAACCAACTTCTTCATGGTGCACATCAAGCGTCCGGTCCAGCCGGTGATCGAGGAGTTCCGGAAAAAGGGCGTGCTGGTGGGTCGTCCGTTCCCGCCGCTGAACGAGTCGCTGCGCGTCTCGGTCGGCACGCCGGACGAGATGACGCGGTTCATGGTGGCGTTCAAGGAGGTCTTTGCCACCAAGGCTGCCGCTCGGGGCTAGGTCGCCAGCGCCTGACGGCGATGAAGATCTGAGGGGGCCGAGGGTCTTCACTACCAGTCCCCGGTCCCCAGTACCCCGTCCGCTCAGGCAAACCGGTTCACGAAACTCAGCGCCTTCTCGGCGACTTCTCGCCAACCGCTATCCACCGTGAGCGTGTGGCCTCGGCCGGCGATCTCCACGATCTCCGTGATACCTGGGTTCTTCTTCTGCTGCTTGTACGAGGCATGGGCAATCGCCCACGGCACCGTGTTGTCCATCTCACCGGAGATGATCAACAGTGGCCCGCGGCCTGGGGTGTCCGTGTCCACGCGCACTTCGGTCCACGGATTGAGATTCGCGGTCGCTGCCTGAAACACCGGCGCACCGGCTCCCGGAACCGCGTACTTCTCGTACAGCATTTTGGCTTCAACGTCACTTACGGCGTTCGCGAAGCCAAAACGGAACTGCTCGTACGTCAACGGAACCGCGCGATGACGGTTCGCTGGGTTCACGAGCACCGGCAGCGCTGATCGCAACGCGGAAAGCGGAAGTGGCAGCACGCCGCGGAATGGTGCGGGATCAATCGCAACCGTCGCAACGGACAGGCCCCGACCGGCCAGGATCTGCGCCAACATGCCGCCGAACGAGTGGCCTATCACGGCAGGCTTCCGCTGGAGGCGCTTGATGACGGCGTCAAAGTGGTTGGCGACCTGGCCTACGGTTTTGTCGGCAAACACGTCCGGATGCGCGTTCGCTTCCTCGACGGTCTCGGGGTCATCCGGCCAGCCCGGTGTGAGCGCCACGTAACCCGATCGCTCAAACAACCTGGCCCATCGGTCCCAGCTGTTCGGCAGCAGCCAAAGGCCGTGCACGAAAACCACAGGATGGAGACCGGATCCGTTAGCACGCTCGAGCTGCTGGGACTCGTGATCGGTGATCACTGTCCTGGCTGTCGTCTCCACCTGGCTTGCCATTGCGACCCTCCGCCGCGCCCCGCTCCCTGACTTTAATTCGCTGTCGTGGGTGCGGAACGCAAGCAAGCTCGTGGGCCGAGTTCAACGTGTGGCCGCGTCACTCTTCGAAAAGCAGGAGAGCCGCCCTTTTGGGGGCGGCTCTCCGGGGTGCTGCCTAACGAATCGTACGCTACTTCGTGCCGCCGGAACCGCTCCGGCCGCTCCGGCCACCGCCACCGGGCGCCGCCGACGGAAGCGCCAGCGCGGTCAGTCCGGTGTTGCCGCCCTGGCCATACGCGAACACGATGTACTGCTTGCCCTTGTGCAGGAACGTCATCGGGACGGCGGTATTCACCTGCGGAATCCGCACTGACCCGACCTGCTGGCCAGTCGCCTTGTCGATCGCGTAGAGTTGCGGCGTATTGGCCGGCTGCTGCGCCGCGCCAGCACCACCTGCTCCCGCGGCGCCACCGCGTCCACCGCCGCCGCCACGACCACCAGCGCCGCCACTGCGACCCGTTCCGTAAATCATCAGCGTCTTCGTGTTGATCACCTGTGGCTGACCACCGATGGCGGGGGTCGGCGGCAAGTTGACACCGGCAAACAACGGTGACTCCGACGTCACGGGGCGCATGACGCCGCCGTTCGGGATCCACCACTTCTTGTCGCCGGTGTTCATGTCATACCCGGTCACGCCGCCCATCTGCTTCGGCTTCAGGATCGACACGCCGCCGATGGTCGTCGGCGCGACGGATCGACCGGAACCGACCTCACGCTGGACGTATCCCGGCGGAGTCGGGAGCGCGCCGAGCAATCCACAGCTGTCGTGTATTGAGCTGTACCTGAATTCCGAGCACGGGTCTTTCTGGAGCACGATAGTCCCGAGGCCACTTTGTCCGCCGACGAACAGCATGCCCGTCTCCGGATCGGCAGCGGCGCCACCATCGATGTTCACGCCACCGCTGGCTCCCGGCGCGTACCACGAGCACTTGTAGGCCCCCGATCCATCCGAAGCGGCGCCAGGAATGAAGTACGGCCCCATGCGGCAGATCTTCGCCAGCTTGAGCGCGGAATCCTTGATGGCCGGCGTATAGTCGATCAAGTCGGATTCCAGCAGTCCCTGGTGCGAATACGGAGCAGGGCGTGAAGGAATCGGCTGCGTCGCCGAAGTCTTCTCGCCTGGCACGTCGCTTTGCAGGACCGGCGTCTCCGGC
>DATMBT010000160.1:0-22218 GCA_035559475.1 Gemmatimonadaceae bacterium | reverse complement strand
CCGGCGCGCGCCGGCAAGACGATGCTGCTGCACGCCCTCACGGAAGGCATCGCGATCAACCACCCCAACGCGACTCTGCTCATCCTGCTCGTGGACGAGCGACCCGAGGAAGTCAGCGAGGCGATCTCGTGGGGCGTGGGTGAAGTCATCGCGTCCAGCTTCGACCAGCCCGCGCAGCGTCACGTGGAGGTGTGCGAGATGGTGATGGAGCACGCGCGTCGGCTTGTCGAAATGGGCAAGGACGTCGTGATCGTGCTCGACTCGCTCACTCGCATGGCGCGAGCGCACAACACGGCGGAGCGTGGCACCGGACGCACGCTATCCGGTGGTCTCGATACCTCCGCCATGGCAAAGCCGAAAGCGTTCTTCGGGTCCGCGCGCTCGGTGGCCCCACGTGATGGTGGCGGGAGCCTGACGATCATCTCGACGGCGCTCATCGAGACCGGATCCCGGATGGACGACGTGATCTTCGAGGAGTTCAAGGGCACCGGTAACTGCGAGATCAAGCTGGATCGCTCGCTCGCGGAGAAGCGCATCTTCCCGGCGTTCGACATCGCGGCAAGCGGTACCCGTCGCGAGGAAAAGCTCTATCGACCGGACCAGCTCGACGCGGTCTACACGCTGCGTCGTGGATTACAGCAGATGCCGCCGCAGGCCGCGATGGAGTGGATGATCAAGCGGATCGCGGGAACGCAGAACAACGACGCGCTGCTGACGGGACTGTAGGACTGAGAGGAGGCAGGAAGCGGGAAGCAGGAGGCAGGGAATGAATGAGGGCCCGAGCATGCTCGGGCCCTCAAGATTTGATGCAGTTGTCGGCGCCGTCAGGCGCCTACCGACCCTGCCTCCTGCCTCCTGTCTCCTCGTTGTCACCGACAAACGATCGCTAGTGCGTTTCCAACAGCGCGTTCTCCCTGCGCGTCGGAGGGCTTGTTCACCACCACGAAACCGGTTGGTGAACCGGGACGGGCTACCACCATTGCCGTCGAACCACCGCCGTCGAGGTTGATCGCCTCGGTCGCGCCGAGCGAGAGTGCAAGGCGCGCTGACTCGCGAAGCGTTGTGCCAACGCTGTACCCGGGCTGACGGCCATCTACCGTGATCAGCAGGAGCCGACGTCCGCCTGACGCGACACCCACGATCGTGCGCGGGTGACGCACCGGCGCAAAGGTTGCCGATCCCGCGCTGTCCAGGCCAGCCACTTCGAGTGAGTCGCGAACCAGGACCGGGAATCCTCCGACGGCTTCACGCGGATGGATTGGCAGGAGTCTTACCTGGGCGTCAAAGCGCCCGCGGGCGCGCGCTGCAAGGATGAAACGTTCGCGGACCTGCGCCGGCGCGCGCGGCCCGAGGACAAGCACACCGCCTGACGAGGGTATCCGCGTCGGGACGAGAGCCGTGTCGACGGCTTGCACGACGCCACGCAGACCGGACATGACAACCCGCACCGACCCTGTCAGCGTATCCACGGCGGACCCATAGCCCGCGTCAAACCACGCGAGCCCGGTCGTGGCGATGCGATTCCACGACACGACGGGGATCGAGTCGCGCGCTGAGACCGCAACACCGGTCACGGTCATCATCCCCATCCAGGGGCGCCCGTTGTCGTCAACGGCAAAGACGGGACGCGCGGCCGGTCCGGTGACCACGGTGCCCGCACTGACGTGCGCACCCTGCGGAACGCCAGGCGGATCGAACAGGAAGAAGTCCGCATTGACGCCGCCCGCAACCGTCACGCCGGTGAGGGCCACCGAGGCAACAAGAGACGACGTCGTTGACCGACCGGCGGCGCCTGCGGCGCCTTTAACCGCAACCGGCGACCAGCAGGCGTCACGATCGATATCAAGGACGTGAACCGCCCACGGTCCCTGCCTGACGAGAAACGCGCGGTGGAGCGCGCCGAAGGCAATGGTGTCCACGATCCCGGTATCGCCTTCGATTCGCAGCGGGGCCAGCCGGGCGTCCCACCGCGGCGGTGGGGACTCACGAGTACGCGGCCGCAGGCAGTCCGCAAAGACTGCCACGATGCTGAGGCCAACAACGACGCTCCGGAATACGGCACCGCTTTTATTCGTCAATGCGCGTTTTCTTGTCCAGGTCGAGCGCCGCGCTGTTGATGCAGTAGCGCATGCCGGTCGGATTCGGCCCATCATCAAAAACGTGGCCGAGGTGCGCGCCGCAATTTTCACACATCACTTCGGTGCGCCGCATGTTGTAGGCGTTGTCATCAGCGGTGCGAACGGCCGCAGCATCGAGCGGCTCGAAGAAACTTGGCCACCCACTTCCCGACTCGAACTTGGTTTCCGACGAGAAGAGGGGATGACTGCAGACCACGCAGCGATAGACACCGTCGTCGTGGCAGTTCCAGTACTTGCCGCTGAACGCGCGTTCCGTGCCCTTTTCCTGGGTGATGTGATACTGCTCTGGCGTAAGGCGGGTTTTGATATCGTCGTCAGGCATGGCGGAAGATGGCTCAGCTGGTTGCTGGTTGCTGGTTGCTAGTACTGGCTGCTGGTTGCTGGAGCTGGAGCTGGAGCTGGAGCTGGAGCTGGAGTGCTAGCGCTAGCAACCAGTACTAGTACCAGCAACAAGCAACCAGCAACCAGCGTGCTCACTTCACCGCCCCCGCCGTTCCTGCGCGTCGCGGATCGGCGCCGGCGGTGACCACGCCGTTCCCCAGCACCACCGCCGCGCCGTAGCCCATGCGCAGCTCTCCGCGGACTGAAATCCGGTTGAACTCATACCCCATCGCCTTCAGTCGAGCCATCACGTCCGGCGAAAACCCGTCTTCAATATCCACCGTCAGCTGACGACCCGCGACCGGACTCCCGCTCGCAGCGGGAGGACCGCCACCCGGTCCTCCGCCGCGTCCCGATGGAATGAACCGGGGCAGTTCCAGCGCCTGTTGCGGGCCCAGGCCGAAATCGACGACACCGACGAGCGTCTGGTACACGGCGCTGGTTATCCACTGGTTCCCGGCGGCACCAACCGCAAGAATCGGACGTCGATCATTTCCGTTCCCGCGGAAAACAATCGTCGGCGCGAGTGTGCTCCCGTGACGGGCAAAAGGAATCCGGGCCCCGTAACTGTTTGGATCCGTTCCGTATGACGTCAGCTTGTCGTTGTACAGGAATCCAAGTCCCGGCGACACGTAGAAGTTTCCGCCCCAGGTGCCGAGGGTCTGCGTGACGGCGACAACGTTCCCTTCCGCGTCAGCGACCGCAAAGGCGGTGGTGCCGTTGGCGCGACACACGGCGCCCGCCGCGTGAGGCTGTCCAAGGCAGTCGTCATCTGTCATGTCGCTGCCAGGACCGGGGCTCGCCGCGCGTCGTCCTGCCGAATCACAAGAGGCAATGTTGTTAGCCGCGCCGGGGGCCAGGAGCTGACCGGGGTCATAGCACTTCCAGCGCGCGCGGGCCGTGTCCTTGTTCGAGAACACCTCAGTGTTTACTGGCCAGAGGCTCGGGTCGCCCGTACGGCCGCGTCCAGCTGGCACCAGCTGCCACGCGGTCACCATCGCGTGCAGCGTTGCCGCGTCATCGGTATACAACCTGGGCTGCGGGAACTGCTCGAGCAGGTTGAGCTGGGCCACGAGCGTGGTGCCTCCGCTGACCGGCGGCGCCGCTGAGAAGACCGTGGTGCCTCGATACGTCGTCGTCATCGGCTCCCGGTCGGCGGCGAAATAGCGGGACAGGTCAGTCAGGCGAATGGCACTCCCCTTCCCTCTCAGGTCTCCCACGAGTCGTTCCGCCACCGCGCCGCGATAGAAGCCGTCGGCGCCGGCGCGTGCGACCTGTTCAAGCACCCACGCCAGGTCCGGATTCCTGATCGTGTCACCCGCGACCCGTGGCTTGCCATCGCGGAAGAAGAGTGCGCGGCTGCTTTCGTACTTCGCGAACGACTCGCGTTCGCGCATCAGGGTCGTCGCCAGCCCTTCACTCACTTCATACCCGTTCTTCGCGGCGCGGATCGCCGGGGCGATCAGGTCGGCCCACGGCACCTTCTTGCTGCCATAACGAGTCCAGGCCGTGTGCATGCCGGAAACAGTGCCCGGCACCATCGCGAGCAGCGGACCGTCGGAGGGATATCGCCCGTTTTCCTGTAGTGAGGCGTTGGACAGGGACGCCTCTTCCGGCACCCGCGCCATGAACTCGATCAGCGCCGGCTTTTCCATGCCCGGCACCTGCACCAGCATCTCACCGTATCCGCCGACGCCGCTGGCATCCGGTTCCACGACGCCTAACGCAAACGAGACGGCGACGGCGGCGTCGACGGCGTTACCACCCTTCCGGAAAATCTCGAGCCCCGCCTCGGTGGCCACGGGGTGCGCGCTCGAAACCGCCGCACGTCCCGATGCCTCCGCCTTCAGCGGCGGGCGGGCCCGCGAGAGGTCATACAATACGCGCTCGAGCGCCTGGTCATCGGTCGCCGCGAGGGCACGGGAACGGTAGGTCTCCTTCAACGCGTTCCAGCGCGAGCGGCGCTCCTCCGCGCCGGGTACCGCGAAATACACCCGATCCATGCGCGTCCAGACGCGATCGAACGCCTCGGCGTTGCGCGCGGCGCGGTCCAGCGAAACGCCCACCGTCACGTTCACCGGTGTCTCGTCAGGCGCGACCGGGGCATCCACGACGACCATTTGCTGAGCGCCCGGGCTGAATTGTTCTGTGGCCGTCCGGTCGATGGCACGATCGGGATCACCGTTGTAGCCCGGCTCGTCGGCGCCACGCTCCGCGATGAGCAGCGTGCGGCCGTCCGGAGACCAGGACGGCACGCCGCGTCGCAGTGCGACGGCATTCACGTAGGTGCCGGAGGTCGAAGTGACGTAAACGCCTGCGCGAGGTGTCGCCGAGTAGAACGCCAGGCGGGCACCGTCAGGCGACCAGGTGGGGCGCTCCGGGGCACGATCCGCCACGACGATGCTATCCGGGTCCGGTGCGGCCGCGCCGCGGCCGCCTCGTCCGCCGGATCCACCACGTGCGGCTGGTGTCTCGACGCTTACGGGGCGAACGCGAAGCCGACGCGCGCCATCGGCAAACTGCACATAGGCCAGGCGGCTTCCGTCCGGTGAGGCAACCGGCCACCGCTCCTGCAATTCGGTTCGCGTCAGGCGCGACTCAGCGCCGGCGGCTGTTCGAACCCACACCCGTGCGGCGTTGCCACCACCTCGAACGAACGCCACGGCGCCATCGCGCGCAACAGTTGGTTCAGCGTCCGGGAGTGCGTCATTCGTCAGGCGTTCGACCTGTCCCCCGCGGATGTTCAGCCGGAACAAGTGCGAACCCCCGCTTCGATCGGAGACGAAAACGATTGCCTGGCCATCCGGTGACCACGCGGGCTGCCTGTCCCATGCGGCACCCGTCGTCAGGCGGGTCCATCGCCGGCCTCCTGCGTCCCGGAGCCACAAGTCCCCCTCGAACGAGACCGCGAGGCGGCCGTCAGCCGCGAACGCCGGGTCGCGAACCGGGGGGAGTGTCGCGCCCTGGTTGAGGACGGCGACAAGAAGAAGGATCTGCATTGAGAACGAGGAGGCAGGAGGCAGGAAGCAGGAGACAGCGGAGGAACGAAACGTTAGATCTGAACCGTTTCCCCACAACCCGCATATGTCCACTGAAACGAACGATCTTCGCCAACACGTCGAAGGGTCAGACGGCATTTTCGTCATCCGCGGAAGCCCGGTTGCGCGGGCCTGGAACGGCATCCAGTACAAGATCGGGATGTCGGCGAAAAACGTCCCGGCCAAACAGCTCTCCATGAACGTGGCGGTCGTGCCACCGGGAGGCGTTGCCTACGCCCACATCCACGTCGGCTTCGAGGTCATGCTCTACATCCTCGAAGGTCGCGTGCGCCACGAATACGGCGACGGACTGAAGCAGTCCGTGGAGAACGGGGCCGGTGACTTCATCTACATCGAGCCAGGCGTCCCGCACGAGGTTTTCAACCTGAGTAACACCGAGCCGGTCGTTGCCGTTGTCGCGCGCTCAGACGCTGACGAATGGGCGCACATAGTCACGTACGACCGTACCAGCGGCAGACCTGACGTTAGTCCCGAGGGCTAATTGACGATGCGTGGCGACGACGAGAATCGTTAGCGGATTGTTCGTCGCTCGAGCACCGCGGGATCCGCCCTGCGACCTCGAACCACCATGGAGGTGCATCATGCGGATGAGAATGCCGTTACTGACCGGCGCACTGTGCCTTGCCCATGCAACGCCCGCGTTTGCATGCGACTTCTACTTCAACTCGACACACCTGCGCATTCCGGCGCGACCCGCGTTTGGCGGGGGAATGGCGACGAACTTTGGTAACCAGACGACGTGGTCCTTCAGTGGCGACGTTGCCATGCGACTTGGAGACAAGGCGGTTGTGCAGCCTGGCATTGGCTTCTGCACGGGCAACGGAAGCGACTGGTTCTTTGGCGCCGGAGGGGCCTACCGGCTCAAGCAGAGCGCGAGCATGACCATCAACCTTCAGACAGGCCTGACCTACGCGACGATCAGCGGCGGGAGCCAGCTGCGCATTCCATTCGGTGGATCGCTGTTAATGAAGCAGAACGAGATGTACTCCCTGTACGGCGGAGCCTCGTTCGTGTGGACGCAGGCGGACTTCGACGAGTTCGAGAGCGTTTCTGACATCGATCCGCTGGTGTTTGGCGGACTGCAATACACCTCGGGACCCGTGGTCTGGTCGATTGGCGGGCAGCTCCTCTTTGCAGACGACATCGAATTCGGCATCCTCGCCGGAGGGAGCATGAACACCGGCATCCACGCCGGTGCGCTGCGGTTCCTCAAGTCACTCATCAAGTAACCGTCAACTTTCCTGCCTTTTGCTGGCCACGAGAAGAGTCGCTTCTCGTGGCCAGTTCCTTTTTCTGCCACTCGCTAGGCGCCTCCCTCGAGGTGGACCGTCGGCTGCTCCGATGCGGCCCTAACGGGAGAACTCATAACGACACTTGGCGGCGTGAGGCGTTATGCATAACTTGTGGCGCGAGAGCACCGCGGGGATCGCCCCTGCGACCTTTTCCACCCCAGGGAGGTGCTGCATGCGGATGAAACTGCCGTTGTTGGCTGGCGCCCTATGTCTGGCAATTGCAACGCCAGCTCATGCCTGCAACTGGTATTTTGCCTCGAGCTTCATGCGTCTGCCGGCCAAACCGACGTTCGGCGTCGGCGTCAGCGGAGAGCTTGGCGATCCAGCGTTCTGGGGAATCAGCGGCGATGTCGCCATGAAGCTCGGCGACAAGGCCGTGGTGCAGCCAGCGGTCGGCGTCTGCACTGGCGACGGCGAGACGGATCCCATATTCGGCGCTGGCGTCGCGTATTTGCTCACACAGAATCCCAATATGGCGGTGAACATCCAGAGCGGTCTCACGTACCTCTCCTTCGATGGTGGCAGTGAGATGGTAGTTCCGATCGGCCTGGCGGCGAACTTCAAGCGGTCCGCGACGATGTCGCTCTACGCCGGCGCGTCGATGTGGTGGCAGAGCGTGGACGTAGATGGCGTCGGCTCCGCCTCCAGCACTGATCCGGTGATCTTCGGTGGGTTGCAGCTCACCTCTGGTCCGATGGCGTGGACGCTTGGCGGACAGCTCTTCATGGGAGACGAAACCGAATTCGGCATCATCCTCGGCGCCAACATGAACAGGGCCGCAAGCGCCGTTCGTTCGTTCATCAGGAGATAGATCGCGCAGTAGAGAAGGGCAGCATTGACTGGCCACGCGAAGTTAGGTTCTTCGGGTGGCCAGTTTCCTTTCTCCCACCATCGTCAACGTCGGGTATCGCTCGACGAACTTCTGGGTGGTGAGCGCAGGGCGGAACCGCCTCCTGGTCGACCTCGGATGGCCGGGACGCGCCGCGGCGCTCTTCGCGAACCTCGATCGTATGGGCGTGCCGCTACGCGAGATTCGTTATGGCCTGGCGACGCACTACCACATCGACCATGCGGGCTCGGCGCAGGATCTCAAGCTTCGCGGCGTTCCGTTGCTCGTGATGGAGGAACAGGTCCACGCGATCCCGCTCATGAAGCAGTGGATCAAACCCGTGGACAACTACACCGAAATCACGACGCACGACAACATCGTGATTCCAATATCCGACAGTCGTGCTTTTCTCGCGGAGATCGGCATTGCTGGTGAGATCCTCCACACGCCCGGTCATTCGGACGACAGCGTTAGCCTGGTGCTCGATATCGGCTGCGCGTTCACCGGCGACCTGACGATGGAGTCAATGGTCGGGAATGAAGACCCGGCCGTCGTCGCGCGCAGCTGGCAGCTCCTTCGAGATCGCGGCGTGACCACGGTGTACGGAGGACATGGATCGCCGTATTACTTGGGGTAGCGGGAATCGAGAATCGGGAATCGGGAATCGGGAATAATTTGCCCCATTGACATTCTAGGGGAACCGTTCCTATCCTCCCCTAGTCATTCTTGGGGAGACGTATTCTCGTGGGCACCTCGTCCATTGATCTGCTGCAGGGCACGCTCGACGTCCTCGTCCTGAAGACCCTGAGCTGGGGACCGCGACACGGCTACGCCGTTGCCCGCGGACTGCAACAACTCACCGACGACGTCCTCCAGATCGAAGAGGGGTCGCTGTACCCGGCCCTGCACCGCATGGAACGGCGCGGGTGGGTGGAAAGCGAGTGGGGCCTCTCCGAGAACAATCGCCGGGCGAAGTACTACAAGCTCACGACCGAAGGTCGCAAACAGCTTCGCGCAGAGTCATCGACGTGGTCGGCCTTCTCGCAGGCCGTTTCGAAAGTCCTTGGCGCAACGGTAGCGCCGGCCTGAACTGGATGTCCGCAGCATGACCACACCGAAATGGCGGCGCTACCTCCGGTTCTGGGGGAGCGACGCACGCGCCGACGCGGACGACGAACTGTCGTTTCACATCGATTCGCGCATCGCGGAATACCGCGCGATGGGCATGACCGCCGAGGCGGCCGAGGCAGAAGCGATGAAGCGCTTCGGTGACCTCGAGCGCGCGAAGGTCCAGCTCCAGGCCATCGACCAGTTGCAGGAACAGGACAGGAGGCGGGCCGACATGTGGGACGCGTTGCGCCAGGACCTGCGGTACACCGGGCGCGCGCTGCGCCGGAATCCGGGCTTCACGTTCATTGCCGTGCTGACGCTGGCGTTAGGCATCGGCGCCAACACGGCCATCTTCTCGGTGGTCAATGGCGTCCTGCTGCGCCCGCTGCCGTACGCGTCTCCTGACCACCTGGTGCGGATCTATACGGCATTTCGCGGTTCGGGCACACTGCGCTACGCGGTCTCGCAGCCGGAGTTCATGGACTACAAGGGTCTCACGCAGGTGTTCGAGAACGCCGCCGCCTACACCGGCGCCAGCATCACACTGACCGGCGATGGCGAACCTGAACGTCTCCGCGGTCTTGCCGCGACGCGGGACCTGTTCCCGGTGCTCGGCATCAAGCCACTACTCGGGCGCGCGTTCGAGGGCGAGGACGGGCGGGCCGGGGTGGAGCCGGTAGTGATCGTGTCGCACGACTTCTGGCAGAACCGGTTCGGTGGCGAACGATCGTTACTTGGCCGCGTGCTGTCCTTGAACGGCATCAACCGGCGCGTGGTGGGGATCCTGCCTCCACGTGTTACGGTGGGACGCACGCAGGCCTTCATACCGATCTTCATCAACCCGGACAGCATGACCGGGCGCGCCTCCAACTATCTCACCGTCGCCGGCCGCCTCAGGCCGGGCGTGACCCTGGAGCGCGCGCAGCGTGAACTCGACGCGCTGACGAAGCGAGTTGCGGAGGAGAACAAGAAGACCTATCCGGCCTCCATGGGCTACGGAGCAACCGTCTTCTCGCTGCATGATGAAGCGGTGGGTGACGTCAAGCAGCCGCTGTTCATCCTGCTGGGAGCTGTCGGTCTCGTGCTGCTTATCGCCTGCGCCAACGTCGCGAACCTGTTGCTGGCGCGGGGCGAGGCCCGGCAGCAGGAGGTTGCGGTCCGGCTTGCGTTAGGCGCGAGCGGTCCCCGGATCCTGCGGCAGCTTCTCACGGAAAGCACCGTCCTCGCGCTGCTTGGCGCCGCGGGAGGCGCCCTGCTCGCGTGGTGGGGCATGAGAACGCTGCTCGCGGTGAACCCCGAGGCCATTCCGCGCTTCCAGGAAATCCGCCTCGACGCCACGGTCGGGCTGGTGACGCTGGTCCTCGCGATAATCACCGGTGTGTTGTTCGGGTTTGCGCCAGCCATGCAGCTGGTCCGCACCGAACTCCAGGCATCGCTGCGCGAGGGGGGTCGCGGCAGCGACAGCGGGCGGCGACAGCGCCTTGGTCGCACGCTCGTGACGGCAGAAGTGGCGCTGGCGGTGGTGGTGGTGATAGGCGCAGCGCTCCTGCTCAGGAGCTTCCATGCGCTCCGGTCCACCGATCCAGGCTTCCGACCGAACAACCTGCTGGTGATCGACCTGAGCCTGCCGAATTCGCGATACAACCCGGTCGCGACATCGGGTTTCTACCGGAAGCTCGTGGACGACATGGCAGCACTTCCCGGTGTGCGCATGGCGGCGGCGGTGTCGGACGTTCCGCCGGTGGCTGGGGGATACAACTGGGACATCGAGATCGACGGACGAACGCGCGCCGCGGACGAATCGGCTCCGTCGCCAAACATGCGGGCGGTGACGAGGGACTATTTCCGCGTGATGGGCATCGGCCTGGCAACAGGGCGTGGCTTCGGCCCGGAAGACCACGCCGCGTCGGCTCCCGTGGCCCTGTTGAACGAGGCCGCGGCACGCGCATGGTGGCCGAACGCCAACCCGTTAGGCCAGCGGATCCGGTTCGATCGCGCACTTCCGTGGATCACGATTGTCGGCGTGGCGCGGGACGTGAAGAGCATGGGCATGAATGAGGCCGCGCCGCCGGAGATCTTCACGCTTCACGAGCAACTCCCGACGGCTGCGGGCGGCGCCGAGCGTTCGATGTACGTGCTGCTCAAGACGACCGTGGACCCGATGAGCTTGAACACAGGCGCGCGCCGGGTCGTGCGTCAACAGGATCCGCTGCTCGCCATCAACAACGTCCGCAGCATGGAGCAGATGCTGGACCTCTCCGTCGCACAACAGCGCTTCATGATGCTGCTACTCGGCGTGTTTGGCCTGGTGGCCCTTTCGCTCGCGGCGGTCGGGATCTATGGCATCATGTCGTACGCCGTGAAGCGTCGCACCCGGGAGATCGGCATCCGAATGGCATTGGGCGGCGCTCCGCGGGACGTGCTGCTGCTGGTTGTTGGCCAGGGCATGAAGCTCGCCGGGCTCGGGTTGGCGCTCGGGATTGCCGCTGCCCTGGCAACGACGCGTTTCATGAAGGAGTTGTTGTTCGGCATCGAGCCGACGGATCCGCTGACGTTCATCACGATCGGGTTGCTTCTCGTAACCGTCGCATTGATCGCAAGCTGGCTTCCCGCTCGACGCGCGGTGCGGACCGATCCTACGGCGGCGTTGCGGAGCGAGTGACTGGTGACTCGTGACTCGTGACTCGTGACTCGGCAATGCGACGTGCGTAGCTGAAGACCAATTGACCGCAGAGATCGCAGAGCGCGCCGAGGGTGTTATTCGATTGCTCCGCGATCTTTGCGCGCTCGGCGGTCAAGGGTTTCGGGAAGATTATTGACCATCCTCTTGAGTCCGAGGCGGAGCTGCGGAACGCAGAAGTTGATGAGCAGGCCCACTGGAAGTCCGCTCAGTTTGAGGTACGACAACAGTTGGGCTTCTTGGACCCGACGAAGGCGCTCAACAGCCTTCAGCTCCACAAGAAGCGTGTCCTCAACGAGGAGGTCGATTCGATAACCCACGTCGATTCGGAGTCCCTTGTAGGAGATGCGAAGTGGCCTCTCGACTTGAACGTGCAGGCCCCGCATGCGCAACTCGCTTCCCATGCAGGCTCTGTAGGCGCTCTCCAGTAGCCCCGGCCCAAGGGCTGAATGGACTTCTATCGCCGCACCGATCACGACATGCGTGATTCTGTCAGTCTCCATGCCCAAGGATCAGCACCGCACGTCACCTGGGCGTCACCGCCTCGAAGACCAATGGACCGCTGAGATCGCAGAGCGCGCCGAGGGCGCGTTCCAACGATGCCTCGGCGATCTCTGCGCGCTCCGCGGTCGATTCCTTTTCTAGGCGGGCAGTGGCGGATCGGTTATTCTCATGGTAGCCATGGGCTTCCGATTGGTTTTCCAACCTGACCAGACCGCAATGAGCGTCACCCAAGCTCGCAACGTGCACGATTCCATCCTGGGAGCTATCGGGTGGACGCCGATGATCCGCCTGCACGGGATTGTCCGCGACATCCCGGCGGCCGTGTATGCCAAGATCGAGACGTTCAACCCGGGCAACAGCATCAAGGACCGGATGGCCGTGAAGATGATCGAGGACGCCGAGCGGCAGGGACTGCTCAAGCCTGGCGGGACGATCATCGAGGGGACGAGCGGCAATACGGGTATGGGCCTGGCGATCGCCGCCATCGTCAAGGGCTACAAGTGCATCTTCACCACGACGGACAAGCAGTCACGCGAAAAGGTCGACGCGCTGCGTGCATTTGGCGCTGAGGTCATCGTCTGCCCGACCGACGTGGATCCCGAAGATCCGCGGTCGTACTACTCCGTTTCGTCGCGCCTGGTGGCGGAGACGCCTAACGCGTGGAAGGCCAACCAGTACGACAACCTGAGTAATTCACAGGCGCACTACGAGACGACCGGGCCCGAGATCTGGGAGCAGACCGAGGGGAAGATCGACCACTTCGTCGTTGGGGTGGGCACGGGCGGCACGATCTGCGGCGCGGGGAAGTTCCTGAAGGAAAGGAACCCCAACCTCAAGGTCTGGGGCATCGACACGTACGGCTCCGTCTTCAAGAAGTACAAGGAGACCGGCATCCTCGACAAGCACGAGATCTATCCGTACGTCACCGAGGGCATCGGAGAGGATTTCCTGCCGCAGAACGTGGACTTCAGCGTCGTCGATCACTTCGAGAAGGTCACCGACCGCGACGCGGCGATCTACACGCGCGAAATCGTCAGGCACGAAGGCATCTGGGCCGGCAACTCGGCAGGTTCGGCCATCGCCGGGCTCCTGCAGCTCAGGAAGAACTTTCGTGAAGGTGAGACCGTCGTGGTGATCTTTCACGACCATGGCACGCGCTACCTGGGGAAGATGTTCAACCCCGACTGGATGCGGCGCATGGGATACGAAAACGTTCCCGGGCCAACGGCGCGCGACCTGGTGGCGAACAAGAAGGTAGCGGACATCGTGGGTGTGGAGGTGGCGGCGACAGTCGCCCAGGCGGTGGCGCGGATGAACGAAAATGACTTTTCGCAGATTCCCGTCACGCAGGAGAAACGCATCGTTGGCTCGCTGAGCGCGTCACATGCGTACGCCTGCATCGTGAGAGATCCTGCCATCACGACTGAACCCGTGAAGTCGATCATGCAGCAGGCATTCCCGTACGTCGACATCGAAACGCCGGTGCAGTTACTGGCGCCGATGATTACACCCGAGAACCCGGCTGTGCTGGTCCGCGACTTCCCGGCGGACAAGACTTACGTGATTACGGGGTACGACGTGCTGAACGCCTTATAGCCGGACGTGGATGTGGGAGGTGGGATGTGAGATAAACTGCCATCCCGATCAGAACTGATCCAACTGCGGTGGAGCAATGGCCGACGAATACGCCGGTGCAGCGGAGTTCTACGACTACGTCGTGCCGTACGCGACGCGCGAGGACGTTCAGTTCTTCGTCGACGAAGCGCGCGCCGCTAAAGGGCAGGTGCTGGAGGTTGGCTGCGGATCGGGGCGCGTGCTGATCCCGACGGCGCGCGCCGGCGTGGTGATCACGGGCCTTGACCTCTCAGCGGCGATGCTGGAGTTGTGCCGGACCAAGTTGCGCGCCGAACCACCTGACGTGCAGTCGAAGGTGGATCTGCACCAGGGCGACATGACCGCGTTCGACCTGCGCCGGAAATTCGCACTCGTCACCCTTCCCTTCCGTCCCTTCCAACACCTGTTGACGGTGGACGCCCAGGTTGCGTGCCTCACGTGCATTCATCGACACCTGGAGGACGGCGGACGACTCATCCTCGACCTGTTCAATCCGTCGCTCGACTATCTCGTGAACCGGCCGATCGACGTCGAGATGCCGGAGGGCCCGCCCTTTACCATGCCCGATGGTCGGCAGGTGGTGCGAACCTTCAAGATTCCCAACCAGGATCGATTCGCGCAGGTGAACGACATCGAACTGATCTACAATGTCACGACCGATGGCCGAAGCGAGCGCCACGTGCACGCGTTCAAGATGCGATACCTGTTTCGCTTCGAAGCGGAACACCTCCTGGCTCGTTGCGGCTTTGTGGTGGATCAATTGTACGCGGGCTATGATCGGAGTTCGTACGGATCGACTTATCCAGGTGAGTTGATCTTCGTCGCCAGAAAAGCCTCATGATCAGTGCCCATCGAGCCGCGGTGAGGGCGATGCCCGTCATCGTGACCGAAATCGACAGCCCCGTCGGAGTCCTGGTTGCCGGAGCGACCGACGAAGGCGTGTGCCTGCTGGAGTTCCGCGATCGCGAGGTCCTCGAAGCACAGGTCGCGAAAGTGCGCGCACGTGTTGGCCCAACCGGACCCGGAACGCATCCGTTGCTCGACCAGCTCCGCACGGAGTTGCTGGAATACTTCGAGGGGCGGCGGCGTGAGTTCAGCGTGCCACTCGTTTACCCCGGCACGCCGTTCCAGACCAAGGTCTGGGATGCCCTCCGCGCAATTCCTTTCGGTGAGACGATTTCCTACGAAGAGCTCGCGAGGCGGGTGGGTTCACCAGCCGGACAACGCGCCGCAGGTCACGCCAATGGGCAGAACCCGCTGGCGGTCGTCATCCCCTGCCATCGCGTCATCAATAAGGACGGCAAGCTGGGTGGCTACGGTGGTGGGCTGTGGCGAAAGCGGCTGCTTCTGGGCCTTGAGCGCGGAGAGCAGCAGGAGCTGTTCACCAACAACGCTGAGATGCTGAGAGCTGGGTGCTAGAGCTAATTGCTGCGTGCCCGGCGAACCGGAGTCGTTGGTTTTTGGTCGCCTGCCTGGCGGCCTTGCTCACCGCTCCAGCGAAAGCCCAGGAAGTCGTGCCCCCGGAGCGACTCGCCGCGCGTGAATGGTACCGGGACGCAAAGTTCGGGCTCTTCATCCACTGGGGCGTCTACAGCCTGCTCGGGAACGGCGAGTGGGTGATGCAAAACCGTGGCATGCGCGTGCCGGAGTACGAGTGGCTCGCGTCCACGTTCAACCCCTCACGGTTTGACGCCGAGGAATGGGTGACGGTCGCGAAGGCCGCGGGCATGCGGTACATAACGATCACCTCACGGCACCACGACGGCTTCTCGATGTTCGGGTCGAAGGTGAGCCGCTACAACATCGTGGACTGGACACCGTTCCGACGTGATCCGCTGAAGGAGCTGGCGGAAGCGTGCCGGCAGCACGGACTGAAGCTTTTCTTCTATTACTCGCAACTCGACTGGCGGCATCCCGACTACTGGCCGCGCGGCGGCACCGGCTTGAATTCCGGCCGGCCAGACTCCGGCGAGTGGGACCGCTACCTGGACTTCATGGACGCCCAGCTCGAGGAATTACTGACCGGCTACGGCCCGTTAGGCGGGATCTGGTTCGACGGCATGTGGGACAAGCCCCAGGCGCCGTGGCGGCTGGACCGGACGTACGCGTTGATCCATCGCCTGCAGCCGGCCACGCTCATCGTACCCAACCATCACAAGGCGCCGCTGCCGGGCGAGGACGTGCAGACGTTCGAACAGGACCTGCCCGGCGCGAACACGGCCGGCTTCAACACGTCTGAAATTGGCGGGCTACCGCTGGAGACGTCGCTCACGATGAACAATTCGTGGGGATTCAACATTACCGATCGCAACTTCAAGACGACGACACAGCTCATCCACTACCTCGTGCGCGCGGCAGGGTACGGCGCCAACCTGCTGCTCAACGTTGGGCCTCGACCGGACGGGACGATCCAGCCGGAAGCGGTCGAGCGCCTGAAGGAAATGGGTCGGTGGATGGAGACCTTCGGCCCATCGATCCACGGGACGCGCGCCGGGCCGATTCCGCCGCGTGACTGGGGCGCCACCACACAGCGCGGCGACACGGTTTTCGTACACGTGCTGAACTGGCGCGACCGTCAGCTGGCAATTCCGGCAATTGGTCGTCGTGTCGTGAGCGCACGGATGATGGGCACTGGAACTACCGTCGCGTTCGTACAGAGCGAAGATGGCGTGACGCTCACGCTCCCGCCCGCAGTTAAGGAAACCGCGGACCGCGTAGTCGTACTGACAACCGCACGCTGAGCGCGACGTCAGGGTGACACTGGGGTACAGTGTCCGGGACGCAAACGGAGCGGACCAATCATGGATCGGGACCATCACGATGATTACGGCGGCCTCCACCGCGACCTGCTCGCCACCGGTGGCGCGATCAGCAGGCGACGTGCCCTTCGCGCGGCTGCCGGTTTCGGCATCAGCTTCGCGGGCCTGCAGCTGCCTGGTTGCAGTGATTCAACCGGGAGTGCCGATAACACCGATGCCTGTTCGCTGATCCCTAACGAGACCGCCGGACCGTTCCCCGGTGATGGATCGAATGGCCCTTCTGTCCTCAACCAGACTGGCGTTGTCCGCAGCGACATTCGCTCCAGTTTTGCGGGACTCACAGGAACTGCGGACGGCGTTCCGCTGATCATCAAGCTGACCATCGTTTCGGCAGCGACGTGCGAGCCCCTGGCAGGACGCGCGGTGTATGTCTGGCAGTGCGATCGCCTCGGCCGCTATTCGCTCTATACCAGCGGTGCCACGAACCAGAATTACCTGCGAGGCGTGCAGGAGGCGGATGCCCAGGGACACCTTTCGTTCACGTCGATCTTCCCGGCGTGTTACCAGGGCCGTTGGCCGCACATCCACTTCGAGGTGTATCCGAACCTCTCGGCCGCCACGAACGTGTCGAACAGGATCGCCACGTCGCAGATCGCGCTGCCCAAGGCCACGTGTGACCTCGTGTACGCCACGGCTGGCTACGAGCAGAGCATAACGAACCTGTCGCAAGTCTCACTCGCCTCGGACATGGTTTTCAGCGACGGCGCCGCGCTCGAGCTTGCGACAGTTACGGGCACGGTCGCTTCCGGCCTGACGGCGGCCCTGACGGTCGCGGTCTGAGAGACTGAATCAATCCACGACGTCGGTGTCAGCCTGACCGGTGATCCGACGGCTGAGGTGCGACCAGGACATGCCAACGGCGAGCACCAGGCTCAGGCCAATCAGCACGGCACGCGCGATACCGCGGCCGCTGTTGGCGGTGACGATGCCGCTGCTGATCAGGAGCCAGATCACGCCACCGCAGATCGCGGCGACGAGCGCTGCACCCATGATGCCGATCGATCGCCGCGTGGCCTGAAGGAAGACTACCCACGCCGCCAGCAGGATCGTTCCGGCGAGAAACTTGATGGCCGAGAAGCCTGGTACGCCGCGGATAATCGGCTCGATGGTCCAGTGGTAATACGACCATCCCTCGGCATTCCACGTGAGGAACACCAGGACGAGCGCGGCGAGCATCCGGATCAGGACACCGGTCCAACCGATCGATTCGTTTGGCATTGAGGATGAGTCTTGAGTGCAGAGTGCAGAGTGCAGAGTGCAGAATGCAGAGTGCAGAATGAACCGATCAGGCAATACCAGTCAGTTTGGCGACAACACCCAGCAAAGCGCCACCTGCCAGCACCCAGAGCAGACCGACCTGGAAGCGGAACAGGGCCACGGCCGCGATAAACGCTATGGCGGCGACGATCGGGTTGAAGCTGGAGAGATCGGGAACGGGTATTGAGGCTGGTCCGAACGACTGCCTCGAGACGTCGCTGAACAACACGTGAATCGCGAACCAGATGGCGAGGTTGAGCACCACGCCCACCACGGCGGCCGTGACGGCTGACAACGCCGCAGCCAGTCGCTGGTTGCTCGTCAGGCGCTCTACCCACGGCGCGCCGACGAAGATGAACATGAAGGATGGTGCAAACGTGACCCAGACCGTGATCACCGAGCCAAGGATGCCCGCAACGATCGGGTTCATCCCCGCGGGATTCCGAAACGCTCCAAGGAACGCCACAAACTGCACGACCATGATCAGTGGGCCCGGTGTCGTCTCGGCCAACCCGAGTCCGTCCAGCATTTCGCCCGGTGACAGCCACGCGAAGACATCCACCGCCTGCTGGGCAACGTAGGCCAGCACCGCATAGGCGCCACCGAAGGTGACGACCGCGACCCGGCTGAAGAACGTCGCCTGACGAGACAGCACATGGTCGGCACCGAGCGTGAGCAAAAGCACTGCAACAGGCACCAGCCAGATCGCAAGCCACGCGATGGCCGTTCGCACCGACGCGAGTACCTCCGCCCGTGACACCGGGACCATCGCTTGCAGAAGCGTCCGTTGCCTTGGCGATGCAATCATCCCAACCAGCGCAGCGCCAGCCACGATCACCGGGAATGGCACACCGAAGGCAAAGATCGCGACGAACGCCGCGGCGGTGACTGCGGTGCCGAGCGCGCCGCCGGCCGCGCGCCGCTTGAGCCGAAACACCGCCTCGATCACCACGGGCAGCACAGCGGGTTTGAGACCGAAGAACAGTGCCGCGACAAACTCGACATCGGACGCCGTCACGTACAACACGCTGAGGGCGAGGATGGCGATGAAACCGGGCAGGACGAACAGAAGTCCCGCCGCCAGGCCTCCGCGAACCCCGTGCAGCTTCCAACCGATGTAGGTCGCCAGCTGCTGCGCTTCGGGGCCCGGCAGGAGCATGCAGAAACTCAGTGCGCGAACAAACGCCGCTTCGTCGATCCACTTCTTCTCATCGACAGCAACGCGATGGATGACTGCGATCTGCGCCGCCGGTCCGCCAAAACTCAGCGCGGCGACACGGGCCCAGGCCTTCAACGCGTCACGAAAGGCGACGGGCGCCGTCACGACGATTGAACGGTCGGTATCATACGTGACCGATCGTATCACGCGGATGGCAGAATTGCGAACGCCGACAGGCGGTACACTGATACTGACGCGAACCGACGTTCGCGAATCGCTCGATATGGCGGAATGCATCGAGGCCGTCGAACGGGCGTTCCGGCTGCACGGTTCCGGCGAGGCGCCCGCTCCCGCCGTCGCATCGGTGCATGTGCCCGAGGGAGCCTTTCACGTCAAAGCCGGCGTGCTTCCCGTCGGCAATCGCGCCTATTTCGTCGCCAAGACCAACGCGAACTTTCCGCGCAATCCTTCGCGGTACGGGCTTCCGACAATTCAGGGAACGCTGGTGGTGTGCGACACCGAACGCGGGACGCCGCTGGCACTGATGGACTCGATCGAGATCACCGCCCTGCGAACCGCAGCGGCCACCGCGGTGGCCGCAAAGCACCTGTCCCGGAACGATGCGACCAGGTTGGCCATCATCGGCTGTGGCCTTCAGGGCGAGAGCCACTTGCGGGCGCTGTCGCTCGTCAGGCAGGTGGCGAGCGTTGCGCTTTACGACCTCAATCCCGATGCGGCGCGCTCACTCGCTGGCCAGGCGGAACGCGACTTTGACTGGAAGGCGACGGTCGCCGGCTCGCCAGCCGAGGCCGCGGCAGGAGCGGACATCGTGGTCACGTGCACAACGTCGAGCGAGTTCCTCCTCGGCGCGGACGACGTAGCGGCGGGCGCGTTGGTGGCGGGCGTTGGTGTTGACTCGGAACGCAAACGTGAGCTCCATCCCGAACTCTTGCGGCGATCCAAGGTTGTCGTGGACGTCCTGGCACAGTGTGCTGCCTTCGGGGACCTGCATCACGCCATCGAGGCCGGCGTTATGCAGCCTGATGCCGTGCACGCCGAGCTGGGCGCGATCGTGGCACGCCGTCGGCCGGCGCGCGAATCGGAACGCGAGGTGATCGTGTTCGACTCGACGGGGATGGCGCTGCAGGATGCGGCCGCGGCGTCGCTCATCTACGGACGCGCGTTAACGCTTGGCCGTGGGACGATAGTGAATTTTGGGCAGTAGACACCGGGCAAGCGGGCAAACGGGCAGCGAAGACTACTTCTCCCAGGCTCGAGAGCGACGGCCTTCAGCCATTACCCGCTCGATATCCTCGGCGCGCTTCGGTACCGCCGCTGAGAGGTTTTCGTGGCCCGTTGGCGTCACCAGGATCTCGTCCTCGATCATGATCGCGATGCCGAGTTCCGGGATATACAACTTGGGCTCGATCGTCACGACCATCCCGGCTTCGAGTGGCCGCGTCCAATCGCGGCCGTCCGTGGCTTCGAGGCCCACCATGTGGCCGATGTCGCGAACGCCGAATCCCGCTGCTGAGTAGCGGGTGATTCCTGCGTCGCGGGTGAGGTAGTGTGTTGGCGACGGCATCAGGCCCCACACGCGATCCACGCCCATGCGTGCAATGTCTTCGTTAGGCTGGAGGCCGTGGCGCTGGAACACCGTGGCGGCATGCTTGATGACGTCCACCATCATCACTCCCGGCCTGATGGCGGCAATGGCCGCTTCCTGCGCCTCGAGCACGATGTCATAGTACTTCCGCTGCTCTGGGGAGAACCGACCTGAGACCGGGAGAGTCCGGCACAGGTCAGACCCATACGTGTTCCACTCGGCAGCGCCGTAGTCGATGAACAACAGTTCGCCTGCCTTCATGACGTTGTTCACGGCGTTGTACCGCTCGCGCTGCAGGGTGAAGAGCGTCATCAGGTTGGGACCGGACATCACGATCGGCGTGAAGGCCGCGCGCTGAGATCCCTCGCGCTTCCACACGTATTCCATCAGGCCACCGATCTCGCGGTCGTTGAGTCCGGGCCGGGTGGCGCGCATCGCCTCGACCAACCCGACGCCGGCGATGCGGGCGGCTTCACGAAGCGCTGCGATTTCACGCTCGTCCTTCACCGCGCGCATTCGCGCGATCAGTGGATGAACATCGCGACTCTCCGCGCCCGGAACGAGCGCGGCGACGCTGCGCGCGAACTGCGCCTCGTGGGTCAGTGGCGCCGCGATCCCGGGCGGTGCGTACATCGTCCCGCCGGTTTGCAGGTACAACACACGATGACGAGTGGCCATCGACCGAACGCGCGTGGCGAACGAGTCCAGCGGCAACGCTTCATCGACACCGGCGGCCCGTGCGCCGGGAACGCCTGGCAGGAGCCTCAGCTTGGGCCGGTTCCAGGGCGCGTGGCGGAACAGCGTGTCCGCCATGGGGAACTGCCCACCCGCGAACTGGAAGTCCGTCGGGAGGAACAGGGCGCTTTTCCAGCGTCTCGGGCCAGTCGACGACTCCGGGACCATAACGAGTATTGCGTACGGCGATTCGACGCCGGTGAGGTACCAGAAGTCAGGGTCCTGCTTGACGGGTTCGTCGCCGGGGCTGATGAGGTAGCGGCCCGGGACGATGACGATGGCGTCGGGGAGATCCCTGACGAGTTTGGCGCGTCTTTCGACATAAACGCTGGTCGGGAAGGCGATGTCGCTCTGCGCCCGAGCCACAAGGGGCCACAGACCACAGGCGGCAAGCCACAGAACGGGCCAGAGGTCGGGGGTCAGAGGCCAGTGGAACCGATTCCCGATTCCCGATTCCCGATTCCCGATCACTTCTTCTTCGACTTGACCGGATACGCCACGTCAGGCGGCGGATCGCCCTTTGGCCAGTCGAGTTCCTTTCCCGCGAAGTCGGGACGTGGGCGCGTGTTGATGTACGTCGCCAGATCGTACGCTTCCTGGTCAGTCAACGTCCCGGGGGCGGTCTGCGGCATTGCGACCTTGATGAAGGCCGCGGCGGTCTGCACGCGCGCCATGCCTGCGCCGATGTTGAACGAGCCCGGTCCCCACAACGCGGGAAAGACGTCTGTGCCGGCGCCGTTCACGCCGTGACAGACGCTGCACTTCGCCACAAACGTCGCTGAGCCGCGCACCGTATCGCCCTTGACCGGAGCAACCTTCGGGAAGCTCTGGCCTTCGACCTGGGCGAAAACCGGATAACCGCTCGACAGGAAGGCCATGTAGGCAATGATGTCGCGCATATCACGACTCTCGGGCACGAGCGCCTTGCCGTTCATGCTGCGCCTGAAGCAGTCGTTGATGCGATCCTCGATCACCTGGATACCGCCGACGCGAGCGCGGTACTGGGGGAAACGCGCGTACACGCCAACCCAGGGC
>DATMBT010000159.1:0-8999 GCA_035559475.1 Gemmatimonadaceae bacterium | reverse complement strand
ATACGATGAAAAGCTGGCGGCTCTGTTGGCAGTGCCCGGCGGTGCTGCGGACGGTGCGGGCAGGGGACGCGGCGGGCGCGGAGGCGAGGCACCGGGTGGGCGCGGCGGCGCGCCGCAGACACCGTCACTCCCGATCCTCGGCACGCTGACGGGCGTGATGAATTCGCTCCAGGGCGCCGATGTGCCGCCTACCGCCAACCAGCTTGCCGCGATCAGTGCCGCGCGTACCGACGCCGATGCGGTCCTTTCGCGCTGGACCACGCTGCGAACCACTGGGCTGGCAACGCTCAACGCGACGCTGAAAGCCGCGGGGCTGGGAGCGGTGGAGATTCGTTAGGGGCAGAGTGCAGAGTGCAGAGTGCAGAGTGCAGAGTGCAGAGTGCAGAGTGCAGAGCGCAGAGTGCAGAGTGTTGAACTCTGCATTCTGCATTCTGCATTCTGCACTTTGCATTCATCTCCGGCCGCGTACCGTTCTCAGACTGGCAACGAATATTGCCGTCAGTTCACCGCATTCTCGCGCGAGGGAGTCGCCTCGGGAACCATCCGGAGCCAGTTCTTTCTTGAACTGCAGCCAAACGGAAGACTCGCGAAGTTCCTTGAGTCCGAGTTGCATCTTGTGCACGAAGTCACGACGGGACTCCGCGCCCCTCGCCTCGGCGTAGTGAGCCGCTGGTGACGTGGCCGATCGGATAAGCTGTGCGGAAACGTGAGCCAGAGCAGGGTCGCGCGGCAACCCACGAAGGCTCTGGCAAACGGCCACTCCGAACAACACGAGTCGTCGCTGTAGTGCTTCATTACGAGAGACCTGCTGATCTGCCATTGCCAAACATGGCGGACGGCAGACAGTCGCTCATCATCACTGCAACGCAGCGGGTAGCAAGAAAATGCAGAGTGCAGAGTGCAGAGTGCAGAGTGCAGAGTGCAGAGCGCAGAGCGCAGAGTGTCGAACTCTGCATTCTGAATTCTTCATTCTGCACTCTGCACTCCGCAGGGTTTCCCTCACAGGCCTGCCGGGCATTCCACTGATGCGGCGGCGGACGCTCCCCGTAAGTTTCTCCGCGTAATTCCTGACTCCAGGAGCCGGGAAAACCTGTTAGGCGCCGGACTGCCGTTTCGCACTCGTTGCGAAGCCTCGCATGCCTGACGCGCCGGGCTCAGCCCGGCCGGAGGTACGTATGTACGCAGCCGCCTTCGTCATCCCCCTCGCGGCCATGGCAATTCCTATCGTGCTCATCCTGCTCGCCGTCCTCATCGACATTCTCGTTGTCGGTTGGGCCGTGTTCCGGATGTGGCATGACGAATGGGCGCCACGGCTCGCGGCGTTCATCGGCCGTGTGATTGCGCCGATTCGCCGACTGCACTTGCCGCATCACCCGACACCGCGTCTGCGGTAGCTCCTCGTTCGCGGCCAGGACATTGACGTCGGCAAAACGCTGACGCCTTCGACGCCAATGCCCTGACTGACACTTCCTGGCTGGGGACAGACAATCGATCATCACTTACAGTCGAGGAGGGCATATATGCGATACCGTCACCTCCTGTTCGGCGTGGCCCTGCTGGTACCGGTTATCGCCGCTTCACAGGCCACGCCGAATCCCAGGAATCCGGAGCGCTTCGATGTCGCGGGCTTACCGCAGACCGCGAACAGCGCCCTCGAGAAGGAAATCTTCAACCTGCTTCGCTATCACAAGCGCGGTGACCTGCGGGACGCCACGCGCATCCACCTCATGCTGGCCGAGTATTACAAGGACGTTGGTGACAAGACTCGCGCCGACGACTGCACGAAGATGGCTAATGAAGCGTGGGAGGCCGCTGAGAAGGGCGTGCGCACTTCGGCAGGAACGAGCGGAACGCCGCCATTCGAGCCAGCCGGAGTGTTCAGGCGCAATTTCGCCTACACCGATGACGCCGTGGGCGTGTCGCATCGGTGGGAGTTCTACGATGACGGTACGTTCGCTCACAGCCTGACGACGGCCAGCAGCGAACTTGCACCGCCACCAAGAGAAGCCGGTTTCTACACGGTGCTCGGCGGGCAGATACGACTCTGGCAACCCAACCCCAGCGTTGATCGCACGGTGGCGTTCGAGCTCCTGGGCGCCGGCGGCCAGAACGGTGTCGTGCTGGATGGAATCCGCATGCGTGCGGTGAAGTAGGACTCGCCGGGTGCAGGTTGCGGGTCGGGAATCGTTGGTCGCCCTCCCACGGGGTATAGCTCAACGATCCGCAATCTGCATCCGGTTGTCCTGCACGCTCGCGTCAGGCTCCCCTCAGGGGACGACTACGAGTTCCCCGCGCATGCCGCCATTCAGATGCGGCGTGCAGAAGAATCGGTAGCGCCCCGGGGGCAGCGCCGGCACAACAACCTTGTACGTCTCGCCATTGAGCACGAGCAGCGGGCTGGCCAGCGGCACCTCACGCGACCACGGCTGCTTCGGCCGTTCCGGCATCGCCGCATCGATCAGGCGGTGCGCGGCATCGGAGAGCGAGTCGTCCGAGAACTGCACGTTATGCGGGCCGCCGCGGCCATTGACGAAGGCAAGCGTGTCGCCGGCCCGCGCGGTAATCATGGCGGGCATGAAGCGGTTGTTATCCAAGCGAATGTCCTTGCGCTCGGCCATCCAGATCGAACTCGCTCCGACAGTCCAGAACGCAATTGAGAGCAGGGATCTCATGGAAGGCGGATGTGGGAGCTGGGATGTGGGAGAAACCAGATAAAAGAGGAATCGCCTGGAGAACGTCGACTGCAACCTGCCGTTGAATCTGTTGCGGTCAGGTTCCTCCCACATCCCACCTCCCACATCCGCCTCAAGTGCGAGCCGGTTCTATCTCGACCCTGATATTCCGCCACTTCCCCTGCCGGAACCGGATCACGCTCAGCAGGCACCGGGTGGCGTGACCGACCAGGATGGCGCTCCAGATGTCCGTGGGCTGGAGGCCACGCAGTGCCTGCAGCGTGGAACAGATGCCTAACGGGATGACGATCTGCGAGACGATCGAGATGTAGAGCGGCCCGCGTGTGTCACCCGTGCCCTGCAGTCCGCCGGTGTGCACCAGCGCCACCGAGATGAAGAGCCCCGAGACGCTCAGGAACGTGAGCAGCTGCACACCGATGTCCACGACCGCCGGGTCAGACATGCCGAACCCCGCCAGCAGCAGGCGCGGCACGGTGAGGAACATGACTGCCACGAGTACGGACACGCCGAGCCCGATGCGCGTCGCCACGCGCACACCTTCAACGGCCCGGTCGGGATGACCAGCGCCCAGGTTCTGGCCCGCGTATGCCGCGGCCGCGCCCATGAGCCCCACCGACGTCCACGTGATGAGCGAAAACAGCTCCGTGTAACCGACGGCGTACGCCGCCTGTGCTTCCGCACTCCGGTCGAGCGAGCCGATGAACCGCAGGAGCAGGACGCCGGCAATATTCATCGCAACGCCCTGCACACCGGTTGGAAGGCCGAACCGGAATAGCGCGCGAATGATGGTCCAGTCGGGACGCCAGCTCGTGTCACGAACCGAGATCACCCAGCCGCCTTTCCAGAGTCGGTACACCGCGTAGCCACTGACCATTGTGCCGGCGAGGTTCGTGCCGATCGCCGCGCCCATCGTGCCCAGGCGCGGAATGGGACCAAAACCCGGAATCAGCAGCACGTTCAGCCCGATGTTGATCAACGTCAGCGCAACGCCAAGACGAAGCGGAGTCTGTGCGTCGCCCGCTGCGCGTAAGGCACCGCCAAGCATGAAGAAGAGCATCATGCCCAGGCTTGCGGTGAACATGATCCGCAGGAACGGGAGTGCCTCGGCCCGCACCGCCGGTTCCGCATTCACGAGCTCGAGTAACCACGGCGACGCGAACCAACCGATGGGTGCGAGCACCGCTACCGAAAGAACACCAGCCATTATCATCGCTTGCGCCACGGTGCGATTCACCTTCTCGGGATCGTCCGCGCCGGCAAAACGCGCGACGAGTACTGCCATGCCGGAGAACAGCGAACTCACAAAGACCATGACGACGAGGAAGATCTGCCACGAAACACCGATCGCAGCATTCCCCGTGAAGCCAACGAAGTTGCCGACCATGACGTGATCGACGATGCCCTGCAATCCGCCGAACGCGTTTTGCAGCATCGTGGGCCACGCAAGGCGCCATACCGCAGGCGCGATCGGCCCGTCAACAATGCTGCGATCGAACCGCCCGCTGGGTGTGGATGTCATGACCGTGCAGGATCGCCAGCGTCACAGCACTGGGCAAGCGCCTATGCGCATACCTGTAATCCGGCGCTTCAGTCCGTCCCCCGCGCTCCAGGAGCCAGGCCATGACCGCCGAGTGGCGTGGTTTCCACACGATTGCTGAAGCCCGCGATCAGCGGCCGGCCCTTCGCAATGGCCGCCTTCACCGACGGGAGGGTGAGGGATGCCGCGTGGCTTTCCCTGTTGTCCCAGACTTCCGTGATCCAGAGCGCGTCTGGATCGGCAGGAGCCTCCTGCGGTTGCGGTCGTCAGGTCCAACTCTGGGCGCAGCTGGCACGTTGGAAGTAGAGATAAGTCCGTCGCAGTCACGACAGCAGTCGTCGTGCAACGAACATGAACCAGACACAAACGTGGAGCCCGTCATGATCCGTCGCGCGTTTCCGCTTCTCCTGCTCGCCCCCCTGAGCTGCACTTTGCAACGGATCCAGCCCGCGCAATCGAACGCGCCGGACGATCACGCGTCGCACATGAGTGCCGCGGACCTGCGGGAAGGAGCGATTGCACCGATCGCCAGCGCCTCACAGGGCACGCCTGGACTCCCTGCCAGCGCCGCCTCGGCGACGGCGCGCCTTGCCGCGAGCCCACGTCACGGTGAGTGGGTGAAGATCCCCGTTGGACAGGGCACGTCCGACACACTGATGGCCTGGATCGTGTACCCGTCAACGCAGACGAAGGCGCCGGTGGTGGTTGTTGTGCATGAAATCTTCGGTTTGCAGACGTGGGTCCGTGCAGTCGCTGACCAGGTCGCAGCGGACGGTTTCATTGCCATCGCGCCGGATTTCCTGTCGCGCGTTCGCGGTGGACCGAGTTCGGAAGAGTTGGCAGGTGATTCAGTCCGCAAGGTCATCGGGGGTGTGGATGCCGCCGAACGGAGTCGCATCATCAACGCGGCCGCCAGCTATGCGATGACGCAGCCGTCAGCCGAACAGCGTTATGCAGTGATCGGATATTGCTGGGGAGGGACCACGACGTTCATGCACGCGGTCAACGGCGGCGTGAAGGGATTCTCGGGCGGAGTGGCGTTCTACGGGCTGCCGTACAACACGCCCGGCACGCCGGCGACGGCGACCACGCCGGCGACGCCAGCAACCATAAATGCCGATTCAATCGCAAAGATCAGCGTGCCGGTGATGCTGCTCAGCGGCTCGAAGGATGCGCGCATCGGCGCCGCGATGCCCGCGCTCGATTCCATCATGAAGAGCATGAAGAAGGACTACTCGGGCAAAAACTATGAAGGAGCGGTTCACGGATTCCTGCGCGCGCAGAACGATCCCAAGGCGACTCGCGACGAGGCCGAGGAAGCAGCGAATCTCGCGGCAGCGAAGGATGCCTGGCCGAAGACGATTGCCTTCCTGAAGAAGAACCTCCGCGTCCGATAAACCTCCGCTTCCACTTTTCAACCAGCCCCGTCAGATTCTGGCGGGGCTTGTTGTTTAGACTCTGACGGAGGAGCACTCACATGTCACGCGCGCGCACGATTGCACTCGGACTGCTGGTTCTTTCCGCTTCCGCCACTCTCGGCACACAGGTGCGCGCGCAAGGCCCCAACGTCACAGGTTGCCGACGCATCATCTGCCTTGGCGTCAGCGGCGGGATGACGCTGCCGGCTGGAGACCTGGCCGACTTTCACGATTCCGGATTCCATTACGACGCGTCGCTGTTCCTGAATTTCCCCGGTCTCCCGATCTCGATCAGGCCGGAGTTCTCGTTGACGCAGATGAAGCTGAAAGACCCGGTCAACACAGGAACGGAAACCATGGACGCCACGAAGATGTTCACCGCGATGGGCAACATCGAGCTCGGACTGGCCGGCGGGCTCTATGTACTGGCTGGCGGCGGCGTCCTTTCGACGAGCGCCGCGAGCCTGTCCAGCGGCGGCGTCCTCGGTGAGGAAACCTCGGAGACCAACTTCACGTTCGATGCCGGCGCCGGTTACCGGTTCCGGCTCGGGAGCATCAGCGGGTTTCTCGAAGCGCGGATGGGATCTGCGACTTACGACCAGGGAACGTTCGGCTTCCAGAAGGCCCAGTTCATTCCGTTCACGTTCGGACTGGTGTTCTAACGGAGAGGAGGCAGGAGGCAGGAAGCAGGAGGCAGGGAGGGAACGAAACGTTGATGTCCTGAGGGCACGCTGCGTCAGCCGCGTGCCCTCGATCATTATTCCGGCGATCAGCGACGAACTCCGCGCTCGCTCGCGGCAATCTTCTGGCGAAACTCGGTGATCCAGTTCGGCGACACGACGAGCTGAAACTCGTCGCGATTGGACAGCAGCATGAGCATTCGACCGTCAGCGGCCACGTCGTAGTTGGACACGAAGCCCATCCCCGAGGGGAGCTGGGCGGTCGTCACCGTGTCTCGCCGAAGGACACGGAAGTTCGGGGAGAACTCGACGGTCGCCGCCATCAAGGAACTGCCGGTCCGATAGTACAATTTCTTGCCGTCCTTCGACCACACGAGTTCCTGCGCACCTTCGGCGGAGACCTGCACGCGCGAAGTCGGCTCGGGAAACGATCGGACGTAAACTTCGCCGACGCCGGATTCGTCGCTGAGGAACGCCACCCATTTTCCATCGCGACTGAACCTGGGCTGGTATTCGTTGGCGGTCGACGTCGCGTAGGGCCGGGTAGTCGCTGGAGACGCATCCAGCGCCGCGCTGGCGATATCCCACGTGTTGTTGTGATACACCTGGTAGACGAGCGAGCGGGAATCCGGGGCCATCGACACTGTGGGCGCGAGTTCCCCAATCTCGATGAGCTTCTCGGCCGCCGAGCCTCCCGCCGCGAGCTGTCGCCAGAATGCCGTCCGGGCGCTATCGCCACCGCTCGCATAGATCACGTGCCTGCCATCCGGAGCCCATTGCACCGACGACACCGTGCCCGTCGTCGTCAGGCGCGAGAATGTGGTGGTCGACAAGTCGTACACCCAGACGTCGGTCTTGAGATTCTCCTTGACGAGGATCGCTATCCGCCGCTCGTCAGGCGACAGGATTGGTTGTCCATACGCACGAACCTCCGGCAACACCACCCGGCGATTCCCGTTGGCGGATACCCACGACAGCTGGCTCAGGAGATTCCCGCGCGAATGTACCACGGCGCCGCGTGGGGAAATGAAGATTCCGGAGTTTCCGTTGTTTGCCGCGATCACAGGGACCGGATCATGTACCGGGACGGCATTTCCCGTCACCTTGCCCTTTCGTGCATCGAGGCCAATCGCCATCACCGTTCCATCGGCCTGCAGGTAGACCAGTCGTCCATCGAGCACGGCGAGCGACCTGATGCCCTTGACCCCGAGTTGAGTGACGGTTCCGTCCTTGAGCGAGGCGAGCGCGATCTGCGATGACTCGAGTGTCCCATACCAGATCGTGAATACGACGTGCTCACCGTCGGGTACGCCGATCGGCCAGACGTGCTGCCTTTCTTTCCTGGCGGTGTCGGGATGAGTGAACTCTGCCAGGCTGCCGCCGGCCGCACTCACGCGCGACAATCCGTTGAAGCTCAACGTCGCACCGGAAACGATTTCGTCGTTGACCGTCCAATCGGTGCCGTTGGCGCTTCCTCCCTCGGCAATAGTCACTGCGGCGCTGCCATCGAGTCGGATCTTCCTTTCCTTGGAGGACTGCTGGAACGCCAGCCACTCGCCGTCCGGCGAGAAGTAGGGCTGAAACGCCCCGGTAGTCCCGGGAATCGGCCGCGCCTCGAGCTGGTCGGTGCGCATCGCGTAGAACATGGAACTGAGTCCGCGCTGGCCGACGGAGTAAACCAGCATGCGGCCATCCGGCGAAATGGCCGCGGGCCAGGGGAAGTTGTCGAGGGGCCGCGCGCTGTCCGGTGTGCTCAGGATGAATCGAATCGGCGGCACCGACTCGATTGCAGGTTTCCGGTTCATTGACATGGCCGCGACGGCCAGAGCGGCGACAGTGACAACGGACAGCACAAGCATCACCGGATCCTTCACACGTTCGCGAAGGCTACCGGTCTTCCGGACGATCGCCACCGGCACCGAAGCACTCGTGCTGCTGACGGTACCGCGCCCCTGCAACGCGTCGGCAAACTCCTTCGCCGTCGAAAACCGATCCGCGGGCAGCTTCTCGAGGGCCCGCTGCACCGCCGCCTCGACGTGTTCCGGCACCGACGACCGCGACGACCGGACGCTGCGCGGCTTGTCCGTCAGCAACCGGGCAATGATCGCCTGCGAGGTGTGGCCGATGTGTGGCGGCTCGCCGGTCAGCATCTCGTAGGTCATTGCACCTAACGAATACAGGTCGGTGCGGCCGTCGATGACGCGATCGCCCGTCGCCTGCTCGGGGCTCATGTATTGCGGCGTCCCTAACGAGAGCCCCGTCTGCGTGACGCGGGTGCCACCCGCCTTGCTCACCGCCAGCGCGATGCCGAAGTCCGCCACCACCGGCTGCCCGGCCTGGAGCAGGATGTTCTCCGGCTTGAGGTCGCGATGGATGACGTGATGGCTGTGCGCGTAGTCCAGCGCGTTTGCGACGGCCACTGAGATGCGAATGGCCTCGTCGATCGGCAGCTGCTTCTCACGATCGAGGCGCACGCGCAGCGTTTCTCCTTCCACGAACGGCATCACGTAGAACAGGAGTCCGTCCGCTTCGCCGGAATCGAAGAGCGGCAGCAGGTTCGGGTGCTGCAGGTTCGCCGTGACCCTGATCTCGGCCAGGAACCGCTCGACGCCCAGCACGGCGCCGAGCTCGGGGTTCAGGACCTTCAGCGCAACGTTCCGCTCGTGTCGCG
>DATMBT010000158.1:0-3788 GCA_035559475.1 Gemmatimonadaceae bacterium | reverse complement strand
GCACCAACCAATGCCGTCGACGCGCCACCAGAGGTCAACACGCGCCTGACGCCGATCGACATCAATACCTCGAGTGCCATCTCCAGCCCCGGCGCGAGGTCGAACGCGCGGTGGAACGTGAACGGCAGGGGCGCCGCGGCGTCGATGAGTGCCTGAGTGGCGTCGCGGTCTATCGCACCGCCCGGCTCGAGCGCTCCACTCACGATTCCCTGCGCGCCGGCGCTTTTGACAGCCTCGATATCGCGTCGCATCACGTCGAGTTCATTCTCATCGAACGTGAAGTCACCACCGCGCGGTCGGATCATGACGAACGCTGGAATGCCCACCCGATCGACAATTGCTGAGACGAGTCCAATGCTCGGCGTCGTGCCGGCTTCGGTCATGCTGGCGCACACCTCCAGGCGGGACGCGCCGGCTTCCGCCGCCTGGATGGCCTCCGTCAGCGTCTCAACACATGCCTCGAGGATCGGCGTGTGGTTCGGCATCGATTCGTTCAGGGAAGATCCGGTGGGAGACAGGAATCTGGAGGGGAATGATGGACTGCGGAGCGTTACCTTGAAAGCGAGCCAGTTGACCTGACGCATCGTGAATCAACTCGATCTCTTCCCAGAGCGCGTGACGGTAGAAGCCGTGGACGCGCGAACAGCGGCCGGCGGGCGGTCGCACGTGAAGGCTATTTACGTCGTGCAGTTTGAACGTCGCCCGGGCCGGCACCAGGTGTTCCATGACCGGCACGGTTGGTACTGCGCCGAGCACGGCCCGGCGTGTGCGGCGGTGCAGGCAGCCAGGGCGCGGGCACGCGCGAAAGGGGATGCGTAACGAAAGGAGTTGACGATGCGACCGAAAATCGCGTTTGGCGCTGCCGTCCTGAGTCTCGCTGTCATGAACGCAGGATGTGAGGGCAAGCCAGCGACTGGATCGGATCCCGACGCCGGCGCGCGACTTTCGGTTTTCGTCCCCACAAACGACGTGACGCTCGCGAAGACGTTCAACAGCGGCATCACTACGCGGGAGCGAGTCGTCATCCGCAGCGCGTCCGAGTGGCCCGCCACCTGGCTGCGCCTGCACGGCGCCGAACAGCCGCCTCCTGACGTTGTCCAGCTGGACTTCGCCCGTGAGATGGCCGTCGTTGCCGCGATGGGAGAGAGGACTTCCGGCGGTTTCGACATCACCATCGACAGCGTGACGCGCCACGAGCGTGGATCGGTCGTGCACGTCACCGAAAAGACTCCCGGTTCCGGCTGCATGACGACGGAAGCACTCACGCAGCCCGTGCACGCGGTCCGCGCGCCACGAACGGATGGTGAGATCTGGTGGCGAGAGCGCACGGTGACGGAGAATTGCTGATACCATTGGCATAATGGTCACCCTCGGACGCTCCGACATCGATCACCAGCAGCGACTGCTGGCGACGGAGCGCGATCGCGCCGAACGGCTGCTGAATGCCGTGCGGTTGGTAGTGCTGGTGTTGCTTGGCGGCGCGGCGCTCGCTTATGCGCCACAGCTGCCGCGCGCGCTCAACATCGTCAACGCGTCGCTGCTGACCATCATGCTTTCGTGGACCCTGGGACAGCATCGGCTGTTTTTCCAGCGGGAACGGCTGCCAGCGTGGCTCTCGGTCACCAACTCGATCGTCGAGATCACGGCGTTGACGGCGCTGGTGGCGGCTTATGGTGTGGCGTATTCACCGGACCTCGCGCTCAAGGCGCCGATTGTCGCCGCGTATTTCATCATCCTGGCGGCGCTGCCGGTGGCCTCGACGACGCGCATGGCGGCCTGGGTGTCGGCGCTCGTGGTCGTTGAATACGCGACGCTCCTCACGGCCTTCCTGGCCAGCGGACGCCTGGTCACGGTGCTCAGTCCAGTCGCGGCCAGCTCGTCAGGCGCGGTGTCGCCGCTCGATGAAGGAGCGAAGATCCTCCTCCTCGCCTGCGCCGGCGCCGTGGCGACGTACGCCACGCACTGGCAGGAGCGCCTGTCCCGTCGCGTCTCCGAGGCAGCGCGCGAGAGTGAGCAGCTCCAGGCCCGGCTCGACCTGGCGAAGCTGCAGGCGCTGCGACTCCAGCTGCAGCCCCATTTCCTCTTCAACACCCTGAACACCATCACCGCGCTCGTGCACCGGGACCCGCCGTCCGCGGAGCGCATGGTCACCGGCCTGAGCGAGCTGCTCCGCTTTTCGTTAGGCGCTGACGGCGAGCAGGAAGTCCGCCTTGATCGTGAGCTGGAGGTGTTGCGCCACTACCTCGACATCCAGCTGGTCCGTTTTTCCGACCGCCTGTCCGTGCAGTTCGACATCGAACCCGCGGCGCGGGACGCGATGGTGCCCGGGCTCCTGCTGCAGCCCCTGGTGGAAAACGCCATCAAGCACGGCATCACTCCTCGCGTCGCCGGCGGCCACCTGCATATTTCGGTGCGCCGCCTTGATGACATGCTTTCGCTCGAGGTCACGGACGATGGTGTCGGCACGCGGGGACCGATGTCGGAAGGTGTTGGACTGGGTAACGCGCGGGCGCGACTCGCATCGCTGTATGGCGTGCGTCAACGGCTCGACGCCGGGCCAGGCCCCAATGGTGGTTTTCAGGTGAAGATCGAGATCCCCTGGCACACCGAGCCCGGACAGTCCGGCGAGCCCGTCATCGCTGCGGGAGCGCGAGCATGATCGATGCCCGCGTTCGCGCGCTCGTGGTGGACGATGAACCGCTCGCCCGCGGCCACCTTCGTGCACTGCTCGAAGATCGCGGCGACGTGCAGGTGGTGGACGAGTGTGGGGACGGCCGCACCGCGGTCGAGCGGATCCGCGAGCTCGGTCCGGACCTCGTGCTCCTCGACGTCCAGATGCCGGAACTCGATGGGTTAGGCGTGGTGCGCGCCATCGGCCCGGATCGCATGCCGCTCGTCGTGTTCGTGACGGCCCACGACCAGCATGCGGTCGAAGCGTTCGAGGTGCACGCGCTGGATTACGTCCTCAAGCCATTTCATCGGGCGCGATTCAACAGCGCGATCGATCGCGTGGTCAGCCTCATTCGATCGGGTTCGGCGCACAGTCGGAGCCGCCCTCTCGCTGAAGCCGTAGATCGCCTGGCGGCGCCAGCCTCCGAGCGGATTGCGATTCGCTCAGGCGACCGTGTGTTGTACCTGCGTACTGCCGATATCGACTGGATCGAAGCTGCGGATGACCTCGTCCGTTTACACGTTGGAAAGCAGGTCTACGACCACCGGGCGACGATGTCGCAGATCGAGCAACGACTCCCCGCGTCGAGGTTCCTGCGAATCCACCGATCCACGATCGTGAACGTCGAAAGGATCAGGGAATTCCAACCCTGGTTTCAGGGCGACTGGATTCTGGTACTGGCCGACGGAACGCGCCTCCAGTCCGGGAAGAGCTATCGCAAGCGTATACGTGAGTTGATGGACTCATAAGGCGTTCACCGCGTGTTTCTGGCGGTTCGCCGTGGCGAACACGGCTCTTGCCGTGGAATGGTATCGGCTCTTCACTGACTGAAGTACCATCCAACCGTTCGCGTCCACCCATGCGCAATCGCGGCGGACTGAGTCTCTGACTTTTCCGGAGGGCGCACATGAAACTCACTCGTCTGGCTTGCCTCGTTGTATCGTCGGCGATGCTCGCCTGCGGTGGTGGCGGCGGCGATGACAACGGCGGCACTACCGGTCCTCCACCACCACCACCGCCTGGAACCACCCAAACCCTGGGTTCGATCACGACCAGTGTGTCGTCCCTTAACCTCGTGGCAGGAAACTCGCAGACCATAACCGTCTCGGCACTCGAC
>DATMBT010000157.1:0-8215 GCA_035559475.1 Gemmatimonadaceae bacterium | reverse complement strand
TGAGCAAGTCGATGCGACCTCAGCGCGAACTGGTCCTGCTCTTCGCGCGGAATGTGGTTGATCTTGGCCATCTTTTCGGCCGACTCACCCATCGTCTCGCCAGTCGTTGGCTCAGCGATGGCGGGCGTGACCGGCACGAGGTCGCGCGGTCGGATGCTCGCCAACGCCTGTGCGCGTGCACCGAGCGTCTTCGCGCGCGAAGACGCGACGAGCGCGTCGGAGAATCCGCGCGAGTGCAGGATCGGCACGTTGGACAGCGATTCCGCACCACCAGCGATGGCGCAGTCCGCGTGGCCGAGGAGGATCTGGTCGGCCGCGTCGGTGATGGCCTGGTTGGCTGATGCACACGCCCGTGAGACGCTCCACGACTGCACGCCCTTGGGCAGGTGCGGGATCAGCGAAACCTCGCGCGCGATGTTAGGCGCCTGCACGGATGGCACGACCGTGCCGAATGTGAGGAGGTCGATTTCGTTGCCAGCAATCCCGGTGCGCTGGACCAGCTCTGCGACACACAGGCGGCCGAGCTCGATGGCTGAGAGCGACTTGAGGGCGGTGCCTGCACGGGCGAATGGAGTCCGAATGCCCGCGACGATTGCGACCCGTCGTCCGTTGACCGCGAGGCCGCTGGCGTGACTCATGGAAGAAACCTAAGGGCAAAGCGCATAGCGCAAGTCGCAAAGCGTCACGTCTTCATGCTGACCGATCGGCCTTTTGAGCCACGAACTGTGCGCAATGCCGACGGCCGGCTTCGTCGTTGACCTCGCCCTCCCGGTATTCGATCACGGTCAAAGGCGCCGCCAGTTCTGGCAACTCGCCCGGCCGCAGCAGGTAGTCGGTGGACGTAGGGCCGCGGGCGACACCACGGTTCACCAGCTCGAGGTGCCCGGTCGTGTAGGTCTCGTAGACCAGGAAGCCGCCGGGCGCGACGAGACGAACCAGGTCCGCGAAGATGGTGCGATCGAGAAAGTTGGTGACCAGCACGACCCCGAATCGGCCCGGAGCCAAAGGCAGGTTCGCCGTGTCGGCGATGACTCCGTCGATGGTCGCTTCTGCAGCCCTGGCGGACGCGGCCGCCTCGAACACGATGTCCACCAGGATCACGCGGCGGCCAAGGCGGGCGATGGGAATGGCGTGGCGGCCCATGCCGCCGGCAATGTCCACCAGCGGCAGGTCGTTAGGCAGTCCGGCGACGGTTCGGAGGACCCATGAGGAAGGTGGCCTGTTCGCCCGTGCGTGCGACGAATAAAGTTCCTCCCACCGCTCCCGATCCTCCGCGCCGCGCGTCATGCCCGAAACTCGCTCCATGGTCCACAACACGGGAAGGCACACCGCACCGGTCGTCCGTGGCTGAGGCCGCGCATTGGCGCACGGTCGTTCGCCAGCGCCTGCGCGAGGAGGCGTTCGACGTCGTCGTTATTGGCGGCGGCATTACCGGAGCCGGAGTCGCCCGTGACGCTGCACTGAGGGGCCTGCGGGTCGCCCTGCTCGAGGCACAGGATTTCGCGAGCGGCACGTCGAGCCGTTCGTCACGCCTGATCCATGGCGGCGTCCGGTACCTCGAGCACGGGCACCTGCACCTGGTCTTCGAATCGAGCCGCGAGCGACGCACGCTGTTGCGCATTGCCCCACACCTCGTTCGGCCGCTGTCGTTCACCTGGCCTGTGTACCAGGGGGCGCGCATCTCCCGCTTCCGGTTGTCGCTCGGGCTCGGCCTGTACGACGCGCTGGCGATGTTCAGGAACACGCGGCGCCACGAGCGCCTGTCTCGCCACGACGTGCTTGCGAAAGAGCCAGAACTGAAAGCGGACGGCCTCCTTGGCGGCGCCCGGTATCACGACGCCGCCACCGACGACAGTCGGCTCACTTTGGCCAACGTGGTGTCGGCGGTGGAAGCCGGTGCCGCGGTGCTCAACCATGCGCGAGTGACTGCGCTGGAATTTGTGGGTGGTCGTGCACGCGGGCTTCGCGTTCGCGACAACGTGACCGGCGACGAGCTCACAGTGCGTGCCGAAACCATTGTGAACGCCACCGGCCCATGGTCGGACACCATCCGCGCACTGGAAGCACCGGTCACCAGGCGTTCGGTTGTTGCCTCGCGCGGAGCACACATCGCGGTACCAAGGGCGCGAATCGGAAACCGCGGCGCCATCACCATGATCCACCCAGCCGACGGACGCGTGCTCTTCACGTTGCCGGCGGGCGAGCAGACCATCATCGGTACGACGGAGACGGCGACCAACGGCTCCGACCCCGAATCGCAACCGAGTCGCGAAGAAGTGGGGTACCTGCTGGCAGCGGCCAACGCGTATTTCCCCGGCGCTGCGCTGAACGAACGTGACGTCATCGCCGCCTGGTCGGGAATTCGCCCACTGGCCCAACAACTGTCGTCAGGCGATCCGGGGTCGGCGTCGCGGGAGCACACCATCGCGCGCGGACCGCGCGGAGTCCTCCACGTCACCGGTGGCAAACTGACCACCTATCGCGCCATGGCGTCGCAGGTAGTGGACACGTTCGCGAATGCCCGCGCGCGCAACGGACAAACGGCAATCGTGCCGTTGCCTGGCGGCGATCGGCCGCTGGAGGACGTGTTGCGGGAGGCCGCCGCGTCCATCGACGACATCGCCGTGCGCGACCGGCTCGTGACGGCTTACGGAACGCGTTGGAGCGACGTCTGGGCGTTAGGCACGTCGCGACCGGCGCTGCGCGACCGCCTGGACGACTCGCACCCGGTCATTGCCGCCGAAATGGCCTGGGGCGTCACGCGCGAGATGGCCGTCACGTTAGGCGACCTGCTGATCCGGAGGACGCACCTGGCGTTCGAGTCCGCGGACCAGGCGAGGTCCATCGCGCCGGCGGTGGCGTCGATTGTTGCGCCGTTACTGGGGTGGAGTCCAGCGGATCGAGACGCGGCGCTGCGAAACTACGACGAAGAAGTCCGAGCCATGTTCATCGAACGAATTGCAGATTGAGGAATGCAGAATGCAGAATGAACTGCGCACCCATTCTGCATTCTGCGTTTTGCAATCTGCAATCTGCAATTCATCCTTCGTGAATGGTTCTGAGTTCCAGGATCCTCAGCCGTCGCGTGCGAGCCGGCAGCTTCAACAGCACGTTGTCCCCAACAGCCTTGCCGATAAGCGCCTTCCCGATCGGGGACGACATCGTGACGTGCCCTTCGTCGAAGTTCTCCGAGTCGCCAAAGACGAGGTGATACGTCTCCTGCACGCTCGTGTCCTGGCACACGACCACTACCCGCGACCCAAGCCCGACTTTGTCGAGCGGGATCTGGCTCATGTCGATCTGGGACAGCTTGGATAACCGCTGCCGGAGCTGGCTGAGGCGCGCCTGAACGAATTGCTGGCGTTCGAGGGCGGACTTGTATTCGCTGTTCTCCCGGAGGTCACCCAGCTCGACCGCTTTCCGGATCTCATTGGGCAGCACGACGTTCAGCTCATGGGTGAGCTTCTCAACCTCCGCGCCGAGCTTCGCCTTGAGTTCCTCGATCATGACCCTTTTGGGGAAAAGTTGAGCGCCCGACCCCGAGAGGTCGGGCGCTTCGCAATGCTCCGGAACGTAGCAGGGGCCGGAAACCATGGCAATTCCGAGGAAATTGGGGTCAGACTCGAATTACCGAATCGCACCGGAATTGGATCAGACGCGACCCGCAGGTAATTCGAGTCTGACCCCAATTTCCTAACTGTCTGGCGGACTTACGTCGACATGTAGATTACCGGTCTGATGCGAGAAGGCTCCCTGCAAACCTCAAACGGAGTACCCCGGAACGCCGGCGAGCCGCTGGACCTCGACCGGGTCCTGGCAATCCGGGTGAACCGGAGCGCGGCGGAGCGACGCGCGGCCACCATCCCCACCCGGCGGACGGTGAAGAAGGAGTGGCAGGCAGCCTGGTTGCTGCGCGCCGTCACCCTCATGGACCTGACGACGCTCAGCGGCGACGACACCCCCGGCAACGTCCGACGGCTCTGCGCAAAGGCTCGACAACCCCTTCGCCCCGATCTGGTCGACGCGCTCGGCGTGGCCGGACTAGCCCCCAAAGTCGCGGCCATCTGCGTCTACCATCGTTATGTGTCAACCGCGGTTGAGGCGCTCGACGGCAGTGGCATCCCCGTCGCGGCTGTGAGCACCGGATTCCCGGCCGGCTTGTCACCCTTCGAACAGCGTGTCGCCGAAATCGCCGCCTCGGTCGCCGCAGGCGCGCACGAAATCGACGTCGTCATCACGCGCGCCCATGTGCTCACGGGCGACTGGCACGCGCTCTACGATGAAGTCCGCGCATTCCGCGAGGCGTGCGGCAACGCGCACCTCAAGACAATTCTCGCCACGGGTGAACTGGCGACATTGACGAACGTCGCACGGGCATCGGTGGTGGCCATGATGGCAGGCGCCGATTTCATCAAGACATCGACGGGCAAGGAAGGCGTGAACGCCACGCTGCCCGTTTCGCTGGCCATGGTGCGGCGGATCCGCGAATACGTGCAACGCACCGGCTTCAAGGTAGGCTACAAGCCGGCGGGTGGCATCCGCACTGCTCGTCAGGCAACCGATTACCTGCTCCTGATGAAGGAAGAACTCGGCCGCGACTGGCTCGAGCCGAACCTGTTCCGATTTGGCGCCAGCAGCCTGTTGACGGACCTCGAGCGACAGCTCGAGATGTTCGTCACGGGTCGTTATGCGGCCGCGCACCGTCACCCGATGCCCTGATCCCCATGGCCACAGTCGCCGAGATCTTCGAGACGATGGAGTACGGGCCGGCGCCCGAGAGCGACGCTCCGGCGCGATCCTGGTTGTCTTCGCACGGATCCACGTTCGGCCATTTCATCGGCGGCGCGTGGACAAAGCCCGGCCAGACATTCGACGTGATGGACCCGTCGACCGGCAAGCGGCTCGCGAAGGTGACGCAGGGGAGCACCAGGGACGTTGACACGGCAGTGGCGGCCGCACGCAAGGCATATCCGGCCTGGAGCCGCCTGACGAGTCACGAGCGGGCGCGCCACCTGTATGCGCTGGCGCGAATGGTCCAGCGGAACTCGCGATTGTTTGCGGTGCTGGAGTCGATGGACAACGGCAAGTCGATTCGTGAGACCCGCGACCTGGATATCCCGCTCGTCGCGCGTCACTTCTACCATCACGCGGGCTGGGCGCAACTTCGCGACGCGGAGTTCCCGGGTTACGGCCCGGTGGGTGTGATCGGCCAGATCATTCCGTGGAACTTCCCGTTGCTGATGCTGGCGTGGAAAGTCGCGCCGGCGCTTGCGGCGGGGAACACGGTGGTGATGAAGCCTGCCGAGTTCACGCCATTGACCGCGCTGCTGTTTGCCGAACTCGCACATCAGGCAGGGCTGCCGGCGGGTGTGCTGAACGTGATGACCGGAGACGGCGCCACGGGTGCCGCGATCGTGAACCATCCGAAGGTCGACAAGATCGCGTTCACGGGATCGACTGAAGTCGGCCGGATCATTCGCAAGGCAACGGCGGGTACCGGCAAGAAGCTCTCGCTCGAGTTAGGCGGAAAGAGCCCGTTCATCGTGTACGACGACGCCGATCTCGATGGCGTGGTTGAGGGCGTGGTGGACGCGATCTGGTTCAACCAGGGACAGGTCTGCTGCGCCGGTTCGCGTCTGCTGGTGCAGGAAGGGATCGCCGACCGGTTGTACGCGAAGCTGAAGGCGCGGATGGAGAGCCTGCGCGTCGGTCCTCCGCTCGACAAGGCGGTGGACATGGGGGCGATCGTCGCGCCGGTGCAGCTCGAGAGGATCAGGGAGCTCGTGCAGACCGGCCAGAAGGAAGGCGCGGCGATGTGGCAACCGTCGTGGGCGGTTCCGCGTGAGGGTTGTTTCTATCCGCCGACGTTATTCACCGACGTTTTCCCGTCGAGCACGATCGCGCAGGTGGAGATCTTCGGCCCGGTGCTGGTCTCGATGACGTTTCGCACGCCTGAGGAATCGGTTGCGTTGGCGAACAACACGCCATACGGACTCGCGGCATCGGTGTGGACGGAAAACATCAACCTCGCGCTCGACATCGCACCGAAGATCAAGGCCGGCGTCGTCTGGGTGAACTCGACCAACCTGTTCGATGCCGCCTCAGGCTTCGGTGGCTACCGGGAGAGCGGGTTCGGACGTGAGGGTGGTCGCGAGGGGATGTTTGAATACCTGAAGAAGAAAGGCCAACGGCCAACGGCCACAGGCCACAGGGGCACGTTAACGACGCCCTCTGCCAAACTTTCACAACTGCCTGATGGCGGCGTCGATCGAACGGCGAAGCTGTTCATTGGCGGCAAACAGGCGCGTCCTGATTCCGGCTATTCTCGGCTGATCGTCTCACCGAAAGGGAAATCGATCGCCGAAGTTGGCGAGGGGAATCGCAAGGACATCCGTAACGCAGTCGAAGCTGCGCACGCAGCGAAAGGGTGGGCGAGGAGCAGCGGCCACCTGCGCGGCCAGGTGCTGTACTACATTGGCGAGAACCTTGCCGCGCGGCGCGACGAATTCGCGGCCCGCATCTCCTCGATGACCGGCACGTCGAAGCGCGAAGCGGTGCGGGAAGTGGACGCGAGCATCGAGCGACTGTTCACGTATGCCGCCTGGGCGGACAAGTGGGACGGCGCCGTGCACAGTGTACCGATTCGTGGCGTGGCGCTCGCGATGAACGAACCGATTGGCGTGGTCGGCGTCGCCTGTCCAGACGAATCACCGCTGCTCGCCTTCGTGTCGCTGGTGGCACCGCTCGTCGCCACCGGCAACACCGTCATCGTGATCCCGAGCGAAGCGCACCCGCTCGCAGCGACGGATCTCTATCAGGTGTTTGAGACCTCGGACCTGCCCGCAGGCGTTGTTAACATCGTCACTGGCGCGTGCGACACGCTGGCCAAGGTGCTCGCCGAACACGATGACGTGGAAGCGATGTGGTACTCAGGGTCGGACGAGGGCGTGAAGCTCGTTGAGTTGGCCTCGGCGTCGAACATGAAGCGAACCTGGTGTCCGTCACCGGCCGATTGGTACGACGACAACGAAGGCGAGGGCCGCGAGTTTCTCCGCGAGGCGGTTCAGGTGAAGAACATCTGGATACCGTACGGAGAATAAAATGCAGAGTGATGAATGCAGAATGCAGAGTTCAGAATGAAAACCGTTCTGCATTCTGAATTCTGCATTTTGCATTCTGCATTCTGCATTCGTCACCCCTTCGACTTCGCGTATTCGCGCTTGAGTGACTTCATCAACTTGTCGCGCTGATCGTACAGCCGCCGCAATTTGCGCGGCTTCCGCTTCGCCATCGCGTACGACGTGAGCAACGGCAGCGCCACTGTGCCATCCAGATAGCAGACCACCGCGTCAGGCAGGCGGTCCGGGTCGATCTTCCCCCAGCTCACCGCCTCGGCAGGCGTCGCGCCTGACAAGCCACCCGTGTCGGGACGCGCGTCGGTGATTTGCAGGAAGTAGTCGTGGCCCTTCTCGTCGATCCCGAGCACTTCCTGGATCTGGGGTTCGGTCTGCAGCGCGAAGTTCTTCGGGCTCCCGCCGCCGAGGATCATGATGGCGCTGCGGCCGCCGGTGCGCTTGGCGCCCAGTACGATGGAGGCCGTCTCGTTCACATCCGCGTTAGGGTCGATGACGCACTTGTTCCCGTCGAGCGTGAGCGCCGCGATGTTCATGCCGATCGATGAGTCACCGGGCGACGACGTGTAGATCGGCACACCGTTCACGTACGCGGCGCCGAGCAGCGACTTCTTCCCGATGCCCAGTACGCGTTCCCGCTCGTGGATGTACTTGCCGCATAACCAGTGGAACTCCGCGCTCGACATCGGGCGCTGGAACTCCTTCCCCTGGATGATCTGCCGGAAAAACGCGTCCGTGGACAGCAGCACGTCGTAATCGAAGAACACGTCGTAGATGCGCACGACGCCTTCCTCGCGCAGCACAATGTCGGACGTCTGCGGGTTGCCGCGATGCATCGACAGCCCGAGCCCGAAATGCGTGTCATGGTACAGGTTCGCGCCGGTCGAGATGATCCAGTCCACAAAGCCCGCTTCGATGAGCGGTATCACCGCCGCCATGCCGAGTCCGGCCGGCGTCAGCGCGCCGGTCATCGTCAGGCCGACCGTGGTGTCCTTGTCCAGCATCTTGTCAACGAAGAGGTGGCAGGCTTCGCGCAGCCGCGCGGCGTTGTAGGCGAGGAACGTGCCCTCGATCAGGTCAAC
>DATMBT010000156.1:0-3430 GCA_035559475.1 Gemmatimonadaceae bacterium | reverse complement strand
GGCGCCCCGCCAACGCGATGGTGTTGCCCCAGGGTTGGTACCTCACCAACTGCTCGATCCCAACCACGGTGTCGATGGAGCCGGATGGGCGAGTGAGGCTCGATTTCATCAATCCTCGCAACGACAACGTGGAAGTGCTCGTGACCGCCAAGCGGCGACGATAAAGAAAGCCAAAAAAAAACAACGTCAAGACATTTTGCACGCGGAGAACGCAGAGGTTACGCAGAGGATTCCGCCTTTCAGCGGAGCCCTCTGCGAATCCTCTGCGTTCTCTGCGTTCAAAATGTTTTTCTGTCTGTTTGCTTAACGACGACGCTCGGACGTCCTTCAACGGACTAACGCGCCTGGCAGATGCCGTTGGAGGTGAACTGCAACTACGATGGCAGCATAGGTATCACCCGGCAAGAAAGAGGCCCGGAAATTCCGGGCCCCTTTGGTCTTTGGTCTTTGGTCTTTGGTCTTTGGACTTTGGCCTTGCCTGCCCTACTGCACGACCTTTGTCGGCTTCTTCCCCGCGTTCTTCACGTAGATGTCGAGCCACGCGGTCCACCGCCCCCACAGGTCGAGCAACGTTTCCTGCGTGGCCGGGCCGTGGTCCTCATACGGATACATGTACAACGCAGCGTTTTTCCCCTGCGCGCGGAGCGCCTGCATCATGCGGATCGAGCTGATCGGATTCGTGCCGACGTTCTGGTCTTCCAGGGCGTGATACATCAGCAGCGCACCCTGCATCTGGTCCACGTAGAGCATGGGCGACATCTCGAGGTACGTGCCCTGGCCGTCCCACAGGTCGCGACGCTCACTCTGGAATCCGGTCGGCGTCAGCGTGCGGTTGTACATGCCATCCCCGGCGATGCCCGCCTTGAAGAACGGCGTGTGCACCAGCGCGTTCGCCGTCGTGAACGCTCCATAGCTGTGCCCACCGATGCCTAACCGCGTGCGGTCGATCCAGCCCTGCCGGTCAAGCTCGTCGATCACCGCGTAGAGGTTCATGCGGAGGTCGGCGACGTAGTTGTCGTTCATCCGGCCCTGTTCACCCATGATCGGCGGGTCGAAGTTGGCAACGGCGTAACCCTGCGTCACGAGGTATTCGATCGTGCGCGGGTTGCCCTGCGGGAAGCGGTTTACGTTCTCCGTGCGCAGCGTGCGGTCGTATTCGGCCTGGCTCGTGTATTCGTACGGATAGAGCCAGAACATCGTCGGGAGGCGCGTGCCCTCCTTGTAGTCACTGGGCAACGTGACGCGCACGACGAACGAGATGCCATCAGGGCGTGTGACGGTAACGCGCTTGCGGATCGCCTTCGTGAACTCGGGCGTGTAGTCGGTGTTGTTCGTCAGGCGGGTCATCGTGCCCGCCTTGATGTCGCGCAGGTACGCGTTGGACACCTCCGAGGGTGACTCACGTACCACGATGGCCTTCGTGAAGTCATCGTCGAGCGGGGCACCAATGCTCTCGAACGCTTCCTTCGACGCCTCGAAGACCCGCGTCTTGTTGCTGTTGCGGATGTCGACCTTGTCGACGAAGTCGCGCGGCGGGGTCTGCAGGTAGTCGCGGAAGTACTGCGTGCCCCGGAGGAAGACGGCGCTGTCGGCAGCCAGCATCACCACCTGCCCGCCAGCCGTCCCGCGACGCGTGACCAGCGTTCCGGGGTTGTTGTAGAACGAGAGCGTGTCATCACCGGCCGCGCCGCCTCGCCCGCCACCGCCGCCCCGCCCGGCGGTACCACCTAACGACGGTGAGTAGCCGCGCTGGCGGATGACCGTGTAGCGCTTCGACGGGTCATCGAGCCGGACGGCAAAGATCTCGCCCTGGCCGGCCGTTGTGGCGGCGGCAAAGACCATCTTCCCGTCATCGGTAAACGCCACCCCGCTCATCGGGCCGGTGTGGCGATAGATCGTGGCTGTGTCGTTAGGCCCGAACGGCGCCTGCCATTTGATCAGCCGGTCCGGGCGATTGTTGCCGCCACCCGCACCGCCACGTCCACCGGCGCGTCCAGCGGCCGGCGCTGCCGCGGCGCCTGACGAATCACCACGAGCCGGCGCGTCGGACATGATGTAGTACATGCCCGGGCCTGACGGCATCCACGCCAGCCCGCGACGCGGACCATCGCCGCCGGCACGGCCACCGCCGTCGCCGTCGGTGGTATCAGGCGCTTCACGCAAGGCACGTTTCTGGATCGTTGCCAGCACCTTCCCGTTGGCATCCCAGATCTCCTCGTTCGCCGGGAAGGACGAATACTGCACGATGTACGAGAACGGCTTCTGCATCGTGGTCACACGGAAGTACTGACCGTCGGGGGACACATCCGCGGACTGGATCATTGCCGGCGCGCCCACTTTGCGTACGACTTTCGTCTTGACGTCGATGACGGCCAGCTGACCCGTGACGTACCACTCCATCAGGTCCTTGTCGTACGGCTCCTCGAGAAGGCTCCAGAACTGGCGCTGTGGCGACTGCTTTCCTTCGGTCCACACCTGCACCCGTGGTCCGGTCGCAATCGCCGGCTTCACCGGCTTCGCTGCCCGCGGCTCGGGAACGAGGACCACAACCACATTCTTGCCGTCAACCGTCCAGTCAACCTGCGTGACCAGCGTTGCGAGGAGCGGCGTCTTCGTGATCTGCACCGACTTCCTTGTCGCAAGGTCGGCCACAAAGACGTGCGTCGCCGTCTCGAAGTTCGCGAGGTAAGCAAGCTGCCTCCCGTCAGGGGACCACGACGACCCGCTGATGGTTGCGCCCTTCGGGGTTTCGATCGTCGTCGATGCACCCGTCATTGCGTCGACCAGCGACAGGCCGGTGGCTCCGCGCGATGTCAGCGCACGAGCGCGATTCGCGGCGGGGTCAACCTGGAGGCCACCGAAATACAGGTGCGGCTTTCCGAACGCGGATACCGTCGGCAAACCCTCACTCTGCTCTTTCAGAAAATGCCGCCGGTCGGGGCTTGGCTGTGTCAGCGAAACATTCAGGTGACGCGGCGCTGTCACCAGCTTCGCGATCGTTTCGGGTGGTCGCACGTAGGACTCTTTGGCGAGCACCTCCCGCGCGGCATCCACGCCCGCATTCGCGTTCTGCGCGAATGCGGTCCCTGATGGGACTACACCCAGAAGTGAACAGCCGAGGACGACGAGCGCTCGACGCATGTGATTCTCCACTCTCCGAGGGTTCACCTGAACTGTGGACTGGCGGCGGACTGTGCCGTTAGACGGAAAGACGCTGGTGTAAAGGGATATTCACGTCGAACCCGCTTCGCCGGAAGATGCCTGCCACCAGCCACACTGTTGGCGCGGTGGCACCAAGGTCCGGGCGGTGACTGTATTGCAGGCCTCATCCTCCGGCTACGAGAGCGAACCCGACACATTCGATCCGCCCACCACCAGGGGCTCATCATGTTGTACGATCAACCTCGCAAGTTGTTGAACCCGGCCACAC
>DATMBT010000155.1:0-11028 GCA_035559475.1 Gemmatimonadaceae bacterium | reverse complement strand
CGGTCACGAAGGGGCATTTCACGATGACGTGTTCGCCGGTTCGCCGCGCTTCATCCATGGCATGCCTCGCGAGCCGCTGTCCCAGACCCTTGCCGCGTAACGACTCGGGCACTTCGGTGTGGGCAAGCAGGACGTGCTCGCTGTTGCGACGATAGTCCAGGTACGCGACCTGGTCGTCGACCGTGATTTCGTAGCGATTGGCTTCGGGGCGATCGTCAACGACCGGTGCCGTGTCGCTCATGCGCGGTGCCTCCTCAACTCATGGCGCCAGGACGAGCGATCCGCGCCAGTTCTGGTGCGGCCAGTCGCTCGCCCTTGTAGGACGGTACGTCGCCAAACCTTCGCTGCGATTCCCAGTCTTCACGGTATTGCGCGATCTCTTCGGGTGTGCGCGCCACGAAGTTCCACCACATGAGGATCCGTTCGGCAAACGGCGGCCCGCCGATGAGCAGCGCGCGGCCACCGGTGCGACTCGTGAATGCAGCGTTGGAACGATTCGCGCCGAGGTAGTACAGCATGCGCGGGAGCAGGGGCTCGCCTTCGATGGAAAGGTCGCCATCGAGGACAAGCACGGCATGCTCGAAGTCGCGACGCAGGTCCAGCGATAATTCCGAACCCGGGTGAACCTGCAGGTCCGCGCCCACGAGATCAGAGAAATGTCGTCCTGGCGACGTTACGGTGCCCACCGAGCCGGCGAAAACCTGCGCCAGGCCACCGGGTTCCTCGATCAGTGGCACACGCTCGATCCCGTCGAAGGAGGGCTCGACATGACGATGCGCGTCAGGCAGCGCTACCCAGAGCTGTGCTCCGTTGAGACGTCCGCTGTTCTGCCGCGGGGTCTGCTCCGCATGGGCGATCCCGCGACCGGAGGTCATCACGTTGACGCCACCTGGGCGTGCGGTTGCCTCACTTCCGAGGCTGTCATCGTGCAGGACTTCACCCTCGAGCAGCCACGTCACCGTCTGCAGTCCTGTATGCGGATGCGGAGCGACATCCATCGGCTTGTCGCCGCTGAACGAGAGGGGCCCGAATCGATCGAGAAAACACCACGGGCCTATCATGCGACGGTCGCGAATCGGGAGGACCCGCGTCACGGTCAGGTGACCGAGACTGACGTCGCGGTTCGGGTATGCCTCCAGCGTGTGCTGCGTAGCGCCGAGTGCGGTGCATTCCTCGGCAGCAACGATCCTGCTCATTGGACCTCCAGGCGGCACGACAATTTCCGAACCTGTCGCAAGATACGTGTGCGGACCAGCGCCTTGGCTCCCCATGGAGCGTACCGGCAGTACCTTAGTGAGTCCATCCGGCCGGCACGGCAAGGGTCAAATGAGCGCGACGTGCGAACACATCGATGCGGTCAAGTCCATCAAGCTCGCGGTTGTCCGTGAGTGTGAGGACTGCGTGAAGATCGGCTCGCAGTGGGTTCACTTGAGGACGTGCCAGGAGTGCGGGGGGACCCGCTGCTGCGACCAGTCGCCGAACCAGCACGCCAGGAAACACGCCAAGACTTCAAAGCACAGGGTTGTTGCATCCGCCGAAACGGGCGAACGGTGGCTGTATTGCTTCGAGGATGATGCGTACCTGGACTACTGAGTTGCGGATGGCGACTCAGTGAGTTTGCGATCGCGGCCAACGCTGCAGGTAGCGATCGCACTTCTGGCGGGATTTGTCGCCGGCATGGTGCTCCGTGACACCCCAGTTCCGCGCTGGATCGAGCCACTCGGCACGTTGTGGATCAACGCCATCCGGATGCCGGTCCTCCCGCTGATCGTGACGATGCTTATCGCGTCGATCGCGGGCTCCAGGGACCCGCGACAAGTGGGGACACTTGGCGCGAGGACGCTGATGGTGATGCTCGCGCTGCTCTCGGTCTTCGCGCTGATCATGGCGCCGCTGTCGAAGGTGTTGCTGGGTGGGCTGTCGTTCGACCCGGCCAGCACGGCTGCCTTACGAGATGCCGCGCGCTTCGACCCGAACCTGTTACAGCAGGTGTCGCTGCGGGAATGGCTGTTGTCCCTGGTCCCGAACAATCCCATTCGCGCCGCCGCCGACGGTGCCCTGTTGCCGCTCGTCATCTTCAGTCTTGCGTATGGCCTGGCGCTTTCGCGCGTGTCGGAGGGGATTCGCGAGACGCACGTGCGATTCTGCCAGGGTGTGGCGGACGCGATGGCGACCATCATCCGATGGGTGGTCGTGGTGGCGCCGATTGGCGTGTTCGCGCTGGCCATTTCGGTTGGCGCCAGGCTGGGCGCGGCCGCCGCGGGTGCGATCATCGTGTACATCGTGGCGTGCGTGGTCGCGCTGAGTATCGCGATCGCACTGCTCTACGTGATCACCACGCGCCTGGGCGGCGTCTCGCTGCGCGAGCTCGGGTCGGCGATCCTCCCCGCGCAGACCATTGCATTTACGTCGCGGTCGTCGCTGGCGGCGCTGCCGGTGTTGCTCACGGATGTGCAATCGAAGCTCCGCCTGCCAGCTTCGGTGGCCGGGTTCGTGCTGCCGCTGTGCGCATCGATCTTCAAGCTGAACTCACCGATCACCTGGCCGTTAGGCGCAGTGCTCGTCAGCCGGTTGTACGGCGTCGATTTCGGGGGGACGAACCTGGTCATCTTCGCCATCGGGAGCGTGATCCTGTCGCTGACCGTGCCGGGGATCCCGAGTGGCGGGTTCTTTGTGCAGGCACCGCTGTACCTGGCGGTCGGGCTGCCGCCCGAAGGGCTGGGAATCCTCATCGCGGTTGACTTCATCCCTGACCTGTTCAAGACCACGCTCAACCTGACGAGTTATGCGTCCACCGCGTTGCTCGTGGGGCGAGCAACGCGGCAGGAGGCAGGAGGCGGGAGGCAGGAAGCAGGGGAGGATTCGAAACGTTCAATATTGAGAACCTGAGCTTCGCGAAGGTTCTCATTCCTTCCCTGCCTCCCGCCTCCTGCTTCCTGTCTCCTCGTGGATAATATCTGCCATACGCTCGTCGGCTCCGCGCTGGCGGAATGCGGCCTCAAGAAACGGACAGCGCTTGGTACGGCCACGCTGATGATCGCCGCGAACTTTCCGGATGTGGACGTGATCGCGGTTCCGTTGGGCCACAGCCTGGGGTTCCGGCGCGGCACAACGCATGGCGTACCGGCGATGGTCGTGCTGCCGGTCGTCCTGACATTGATCATGCTGGCGTGGTGGCGGTGGCGCGGGCGCGAAGGTGAGCCGCCGAAGCCCATGGCGCTCCTGCTCCTGTCGGCGATCGGGATTGCCACACACCCGTTTCTCGACTGGATGAACTCCTATGGCATGCGGTGGCTCATGCCGCTGGACCCGACCTGGTGGTATGCGGACACGCTGTTCATCGTCGATCCCTGGATCTGGCTGGCGTTAGGCGCCGGCGTGTTGATCTCACGCCGCCGGGAACGTCGAGGGCTGCCATCGGTGACGCCGGCGAGAATAGCCGTGGCGAGTGTCGCACTTTACGTCGTCGCGATGGGTGCGCTGGCCGTCACGGCGCGCAAGGACGTTCGCGCGGCGCTGGCAGCGCGCGGAATCACTGCCGATACCGTGGTGGTGGAGCCGGCCGCAGGGAACCCGATGCGGCGACGGGTGACCTGGCTATGGGATGGAGCGTACCGGATTGCCGACTACCGCGTCTTTCCGCCCGCGCTTTCCGAGCCCTGGTTCACGCTGCCGCTGAATGCGCAGCACCCCGCCGCAGTGGTGGCCAGCCGGACGCCTCGGGGGCGGGAGTATCACTCGTGGGCCAGGCTTCCGTACTATGTGATCGAGCCGGGACGCGACACGACCTGGGTCACCATCGGCGACGCCCGGTATACGCTGGATGGACGGAGTTCATGGGCCACGGTGCGCATTCCGCTCGCGACCGCGCTCGTGCCGGTCCAGTAACATCTGACTTGAGGAATCCCACATGCGAACCAGCCTCGCGATTGCGTTAGGCGCCGCGCTCCCCTTTGCCGCGGCGTTCGCCCAGGAGGCGCGCCCACGCGCCCGGGACCTCGGCGTCGCGCCGGGCGTGTTTCCAACCGGTCCACTGAATGCCATCACGGATGTCGCCGGCGTGCAGGTCGGCCAGACGACGGTGGTCGAGGGCGATTCGGTCCGCACGGGCGTGACGGCCATCCTGCCTCACTCCGGGAACCAGTACTTCGAGCGAGTTCCCGCGGCGCTGTACGTGGGAAACGGATTCGGGAAGTTGTTAGGTGTGACGCAACTCACGGAGCTTGGTGAGCTCGAAACGCCAATCCTTCTCACGTGTACGTTATGCGTGTGGCGCGCGGCGGATGCGATGGTTGAATGGATGCTCGCGCGTCCGGGCATGCAGGGTGTCCAGTCCATCAACCCCGTCGTCGGCGAGACGAACGACGGCACGTTGAACGCGATTCGGTCGCGTCCCATACGGCCCGACCATGTGAAGCAGGCACTCGAGGGCGCCCAGTCGGGGCCGGTGACGGAAGGTGCGGTAGGGGCCGGCGCGGGAACGGTCGCGTTCGGCTTCAAAGGAGGAATTGGAACGTCGTCTCGCGTACTCCCGGCGACCCTGGGAGGGTATACAGTCGGCGTACTCGTGCAGTCGAACTTTGGCGGCGTCCTTCAAGTGCTGGGTGCGCCGGTCGGGAAAGAGCTTGGACGCTACTCGTTCAGGAACAGTGGCGAACACGACGGTGGGGACGGTTCGATCATGATGGTCGTGGCAACGGATGCCCCGCTGTCTGATCGCAACCTCAAGCGGTTGGCGGCGAGAGCGGTCCTGGGATTGTCGAGAACGGGCTCGTCTGCCTCGAACGGCAGTGGTGACTACGTGCTGGCGTTTTCGTCGTCACCGGCAGTGAGGCGGTTGATACAGCAGGGCGGGGCAACGCCCCAGGTCCGTCAGGTGGAAGACCTCGGGAATGACGCGATGTCAGCCCTGTTTCAGGGAGTGGTAGAGGCAACGGAAGAGGCGATCTACAACTCGTTGTTCAAAGCGACCACGGTGACCAGCCGCGGTCGCACGATCGAAGCGCTGCCGCTGGATCGGCTGCGCGAGATCCTGGCGAAGTACAACGTGACCAGTCGATGAGGTGAATCATGGGACGGAAACGGTTGCTCGGACCAATGTTCTGCCTGACGAGTGCGCTGCTGGTGGGAACCACCACCATGGCTGAAGCCCAGACGGGGCTGAGCCTGTGGGCGGGCGTCGGCGGATCCCGCGAAGCCGGTATCTCCACGTTCCCCAAGGATGCCAAGCAGCTGGGAGCCCAGCTCACGGTGCCGTTGATTCCGCTGGCGCTCCGTGCCGATGCGTTGCTGCTCGGCAATGATTTCAAGACCGACAACCTCTCGTACAACGTGAACGCGGTAGCGGTTCTGCCGCTACCGTTGGTGCAACCGTACGCGCTCGTGGGCCGCGGACGATACGTCATCGCGCCCGATACGAAGGAATCCGGATGGAATTACGGCGCCGGTGCGCGTGTAGGCCTGGGCCGGATCGGCGCCTTTGTGGAAATGCGCCGGCACCAGCCGCTGGCGCGGACGATTATGACGTTAGGGGTGACGTTCTAGGGTGCGGAGGGTGCGAAGGGTGCCAAGGGTGCGAAGGGTGCAAGGCTGAGTAAACCTTGCACCCTTTTCTTGCACCTGCTCACTGATTTCGCACCCTATGCACCCTATGCACCCTATGCACCCTATTTGTTCGCGTCCAACACCGACTTCCGCTCCAGCCACGTCACTCCGTCCTTCATCCACTTTGGCGCCGGCTCGCCTTTGAGGTAGTGGCCGAACCATTCGTTGATGCGCCGGTGGTAATCGATCTGGTTCTCCTTCTTCCGGAGACCATGGTCCTCGCCTGGATATACGAGCAGCACGAAGTCCTTGCGACCGGCCCGGCGGGCGAAGTTGTAGAACTCGATCCCCTGGTGCCAATCCACCGTGCCGTCCGCATCCCCCACCTCCATCAGGATCGGTGTGCGCAAATCGTTCACCTTTGCCGCGGGTGAGTTGCGCAGGTAAGCGTCCATGTCTTCCCAGAACGGGACGTCCATGCGTCCCTGGCCCGTCTCCCAGTGATCCATCTCGGCAATGCCGGGCGTCCAGTGAATGGCGCCCGGAAAGCTCAGGAAGTTCGTGATCGCTGCGCCGGCGACCGAAGCGGCAAAGATGTGTGTCCTCGTAGGAAGGAACGCGGCCTCGTATCCGCCCCATGAATGGCCCACGTGCCCGACGCGCGCCGAGTCCACGAGTCCACGGGCAATGATCGTTTTCACTGCCGGAACGACTGCGTCGAGGACCGAGATGCCGGGATCGCGTCCGCGGAAGACGATATCGGGCTGGAGGACGAAGTAGCCGTTCGCCGTCCAGACGGCGGTGTTGTAATAGCTGCGTTCCGACGGCACGGGATACTGGTGCACGTTCTGCGAAAGCAGCTCGTACGTGTACACGATCATCGGGTATTTCCGCGACGGATCGTAATTCGCCGGATAGTAGAGCGCCGCCTGTAACGGTCGTTCGGTGGCACTCGTGAAGTCCACGACCTCCGACTTGCCCCAGGCGTAGCTCGACTGGAATGCGTTGAATGCACTGATCTGTCGCGGATCGCGCAGCAGCGGTCCGCCGACGAACCAGTCGGGCGCGTCGTTGAACCGCTCGCGCGTGAACGCCAGGACCTCGGCGCTGTCGGCACGCATCAGCCGCAGAATGCGTGCGTCGTCGTACACGAGTCGTTCGACGGCCGCGGCCTTTCCACTCGTCAGGCGGGCGTATCCGGACTTCTTCGTCAGTCGCCCGTTCAATGACAGGTAGACCGGATTCGTGAGATCAACCCCTTCGTCGTTCGCGCCCAGGCGGATGATCCTGTGCACGATGCTCTCGGACGCTCCGGCAGTCAGGCGGGTTGCGGTGCGCCCATCAGCCGACAGGCTCCAGAGGTCGTGCGTGTCGTACGCCAGGAATGCGCGCTCGTCTTTCGTCCAGCCGGCGTTGCCTTCCGGTGGAACCATGTCGCCAGGCGTGTCCCAGCTCGCGTCGGCAAACGAGACCTTCGCCGCCGCGCTGAGGTTGGTCCGCGTCCCGGTAGCGATGTCATAGCTCCAGTAGCTGGTGCCGTCGTACCACGCCAGGCGCTTTCCACTCGGGCTGGGGCCGTAGAAGTAGCGGACTTTTTCGAGCGCCTTTGTTCGCTGGCCGGTCTTCACGTCCACGAGCCAGATGTCCTGGTACGGACGGCCGAACATCGTGCCCCACGCGTACGCGGAGCGATCGACCTCGGTGACGTGCTGGCCGCCGGGCAGGATGCGCGTGGTTTCGTACATGTCGCGACCTAGCTGCACGACCTTGCCGTCGGTGACGTTCCACGCCGCGAGCAGTGAGCGCTGGAGGTCCTGCGACTCCTGGACTTTCTGCATCGGCATGATCCGTACATCCTGCGAGTGCCACACCTGGACGTCGGAAACCTTCGGTGGTGTGCTACCCGAGCGCCCCCGCGCCGCGGTACTGTCGGGCGCTGCCTCACGTGGGCGAAGCCCGAAGAACACCGTGGCGCCGTCATCCGACCACTCCGCGCGTCTCGCATCGGCAACTCGCATCCCGGTCGTGAATCCCGGCGTCCGAAGCGGATCCATTTCCCGGCGCGTTGGTGAAGCAGTGGCCGCGTTGAGCCACACCTGTACGGTGTGCGTCGTGTCCCGGAAGCCCTTGTCGCTGATTGTGCGCAGGACCGCCAGGTCTTCGCTCTTCTTGCGCCACGCCAGTCCGCGATAAATCGAGGCAGATGACTCGAGGACGCGAACCACTTGTGTCATGGCGTCGTAGACCTGCACCGCATTTCCGGATCCGCCCTCGGTTTCGATCGTCAGCGCCAGAACGGGCCGGCGGTCGGACCACGCAAAGTCGCCGACGCTCCCGAACGTCATGCGCGCGCCGGTGGCCAGGCTTTGCACAATGAGTTCGGCGACGCGCTTACCCTCCGCCGGATATCGCCGCATGGCGACGAAGCGCCCATCGGCGCTGAACCGGAACGACGCGACGTCACCGATGCTGTCGGTGCGGCCGGTGGCCAGCTCGCGGAGGCCAAGTGCGGTGTGAACCGGCTTGCGGTCGCGCTCCAGCCGCTCGCGGGTGGCGGGCGAGACCCCGATGAGGTACGCGATCCACCGCGAATCGACGCTGAAGACGGCGCCGGTCGCGTTAGGCGATATGAACGCGGTGTCGCGGTCCAGGGGGCGTACGCGAAGCTCATTCTCTTCGTTCACGCGAGTGACGCCGTACGCCATCCAGCGCCCATTGGGTGAGAGCGTCGCGGCGCCGGGTGACTCCCACTTGCCATAGTCGGCGGGAGCGATTGGAGCCTGCGCTGAGGCGGTGCTTGCGAGGACGGCGCAGACGACGAGGAAAGAGCGGTTCGGCATGGGGCAGCGGGCAGAGGGCGGCGGACGGCAGAGACATCCTCAAATTCGTGGAGCAGTTACGAACCTGAAAGCGGCTTCGTGACGAAAAGTACGCAGCAAAGGGTGAGTGGAGCGACCAAGGCCGGCAGCATATCTTTCCCCGTCCCCAAACACCCCCAAAATGAATCGCTGGCTCCTCACCACGGGCCTGGTCGCCATTTCGTGCGCGCCGCAGGACGGCTCGGCGCAGGCCGTTGCCGATCGCTACCGCGACGCCGCGTCGCGCATCGTCACGCGGGCGACAAAAGACAGTGCCGCCTGGAACCGCATCGCGGTCCTCACTGAGACATTCGGCAACCGTTTTTCAGGATCAGAGGCTCTCGAGCGCGCGATCGATTGGACGCTGGCCGAGATGAAAAAAGACGGGTTGGACAATGTGCGCGGGGAGCCGGTCATGGTGCCGCGCTGGGTGCGTGGAACGGAGTCGGTCGAACTGGTATCACCGCGCCGGCAGGTCCTCCCCATGCTCGGCCTTGGTGGCAGTGTCGGCACGCCTGCCTCGGGAATCAGCGCGGATGTGATGGTGGTGTCGAGTTACGATGACCTGACGGCCCGACGCGCCGAGGCGCGCGGAAAGATCGTGCTGTTCAACGTGCCATTTACCGTGTACGGGCAGACGGTGGCGTACCGCAGTGGCGGTGCAGTGGCCGCGGCGCGCGTGGGGGCGGTGGCGTCCCTCGTTCGTTCAGTGGGTCCCTACTCCATGCGCACGCCGCATACCGGCGGCATGTCGTACAACGATAGCGTGCCGAAAATCCCGCACGCGGCCATCACGAGCGAAGACGCGGACATGATCGCGCGAATGATCGGTCGTGGCCAGCGGGTGACCGTAAAGCTCACGATGTCAGCGCGGATGATGCCTGACGCGCCGTCGCGGAACGTGGTCGCGGAACTCCGTGGGTCGTCCGCTCCGGATGAAGTCGTTGTCATGGGCGGGCACATCGACTCGTGGGATGTTGGTCGTGGCGCGATGGACGATGCCGGTGGTGTGGTCGTGGCGTGGGAAGCGATCCGCCTCCTGAAGGAACTCGGACTGCAGCCGCGCCGGACGATTCGCGTCGTCGGTTGGACGAACGAGGAGAATGGCACGCGCGGTGGGAATGGCTATCGTGACGCGCATCGCGCCGAACTCGACAAGCACATCGCTGCGATCGAGAGCGACGGCGGCGTCTTCAAGCCACTCGGCTTCGGGTTCACCGGCTCGGACTCAGCGCTTGCAATCGTCAGGCAGATTGGCACGCTGCTCGCCGGGATCGGTGCTGGTGAAATCGCGAAAGGTGGCGGCGGCGCCGATATCGGACCGATCATGGCGCTTGGCGTGCCGGGTCTGGGGCTCAATGTGGATGGCACGAAGTATTTCTGGTACCACCATACGGACGCCGACACAGTCGACAAGCTCGACCAGCATGATGTCGCGCTGTGCGTCGCGACCATGGCCATCATGGCGTACGTGCTGGCGGATATGCCTGAGCGGTTGCCGAGATGAACGAGGCCAGAGGTCAGAGCTCAGAGGCCAGAGGAACACATCAACACCGGATGGAGGTTTGAGTCGGGCGCTGCCAGGAACACCGTTCCATGCGAGGACGGCGCCGCTCGTCGAAGGCCAGACGTGGCGGCGCTGGGCGGGCTACGTCGTTGCCAGCTCGTACGAGCTGCATCATGACCGCGAGTACCACGCCATCCGGAGCAGCGCCGCGTTGTTCGACGTGTCGCCGCTGTTCAAGTATCACGTGCGCGGGCCGGACGCGATTCGGCTCATGGATCGTGTGGTCACGCGTGACGTGGCGAACGCCAAGGTCGGGCAGGTCCTGTATACGCCCTGGTGTGATGCCGCGGGCAAGGTGCTGGATGATGGCACCGTCTCCATCCTCTCACCCGACTTCCTTCGCCTGACGTCGGCGGACCCGAACTACCGCTGGTTGTGCGAAAACTCGCGCGGCCTGAAGGTGACGGTCGAGGACGTGAGTGATGGCGTGGCCGCGCTTGCCCTGCAGGGGCCTAACGCGCGCACGATCCTCGAGCACGCGGCGGGGAAGGACCTCTCAAAGATCAAGTACTTCCGCCTGACGAACGCGCTCATCCGCGGCGTGCCGGTCACGATCACCCGAACCGGCTACACCGGCGACCTCGGATACGAGGTCTGGATGGATGCCGAACATGCGCTGCCCGTGTGGGACGCCATCACCGCTGCCGGTGCCCCGTACGGCATCACGCCGGCGGGAATCCTCGCGCTGGATGTGGCGCGCATCGAGGCGGGATTGCTGCTCCTCGATGTGGACTACGTGTCCGCGCGGAAAGCTCTGATCGAACAGCAGAAATCGTCGCCGCTCGAACTCGGACTCGAGTGGACGGTCGGATTCGACAAGCCGGCCTTTGTAGGACGAGAGGCGCTCGTCGCTGAACGGGCGCGACCAGCGGAATGGCGCTTCGTCGGGGTGGAAGTAGCCTGGGAACCACTCGAAGCGCTCTACACCGAACTTGGCCTGGCACCGCGACTGCCTGCCATGGCGTGGCGGACGAGTGTTCCACTGTATGCGCCCAACACGGATCGACAGGTTGGTTACGCGACCAGCGGCTGCTGGTCACCAACGCTCAAGCGATACCT
>DATMBT010000154.1:0-3111 GCA_035559475.1 Gemmatimonadaceae bacterium | reverse complement strand
GGGTTTCTATCGGAACTACTACCGGCCGCGAAACACCATCCTGGTGATCGTTGGCGACGTGACGGTGTCGGACGCGATGGCACACGTGGAGCGGCTGTACGGCCACCTGTCTGACGAGCCGGTGGATCGGGACGTCGGCCCCGACGAGACCACGCCGCCGGGGTTTCGGTTTGTCGAGTCGGCGGGGGACGTCAAGCAGGCGCAGCTCGCGCTGGGTTGGCACACACCCGGACCGCATCATCAGGACACGGCGGCGCTGGACCTCGCGGGTGCGCTGCTGAGCGATGGTCGCGGGTCCAGGTTGTACCGCGGCGTGCGCGAGCGTGAATTGGCGTCAGCGGTGATGGCGATGAATTACACGCCCCGCGATCGCGGTGTGTTTGTCATTCGCGCGGAAGGCGATCCCGCCCGTGCGGTCGAGGCATCGCAGGCGATATGGGCGAATGTGATGGCCCTCCGAGCGGAGCCGCCATCCGCCTTCGAGATGGAACGCGTGCAGCGACTGTTCGAGGCGCGATGGCTGCGGCGCCAGGAGACCATGGAAGGACAGGCCGACTTCCTGGCGGAGTGGGAAGCCATGGGTGGCTGGGAGAAAGCCGCAGACTACTTCGATGAAGTGATGGCGCTGGATGCGAAAACGGTTCACCAGGCTGTCTTCCGCTACCTCGACCCTGACCAGGCGTCGATGTTCGTCTATCGGCCGAGAGCGACGCCGGTGTTCGACCAGGCACCGCCGGAGGTGCGTGAGCGACTCGACGCGGATGCCGGGAACGTCGTTGCGCCGCCAATCCCTCCAGTGCGACACGTCGTGCCTGCGTCGCGCGCGCGGGTCGCGCTGGAACGTCGCGTAGGGCCGATCGCCGTGTTTCGCTCCGCGTCCGGATTGCCGATACTCGTCAGGCGCAGGGCAGGCGCGCCGATCGTGCACCTCGGGCTGTACACGCCGGGCGGTGCCGCGGCGGAGCCGGCGAACCTCGCCGGGGTCGGGACGATCATGTTGAGGGGATCGGTGAAGGGCACGGCGAGTCGCAGCGTCGACGAAATCGCGGGCGAGTCCGAGATCCTCGGCGGCAGCATCGGGACCAGCGTCTCGAGCGATGGCGCTGGCTGGACCTTCTCCGTGCCGCTCCCCCGGTACCGTGACGCCATCACGCTGCTCCAGGATGTTGTGCAGCACCCCAGGTTCGACGAATCCGCGGTGGAAACCGAACGAACCATCGCGCTGACGCAGCTCGCCCAGATTCGCGACGACATGGTACGCCAGCCGGTGCGACTGGCCACTGACGCGGCGTTCGAGGGGCACCCATACGGCCGCTCCCAGCTCGGCACGGAAGAGACGCTGCACGCGATCGGAGCTGATGAAGTGCGCCGGTGGCACGAGCAATCGATTCTCTCGTCAGGCGGAGTCGCGGTGGCGGTTGGCGACGTTGATGAAGAGGAACTGGCACAATCCCTTGCTGATGCATTCTCCGAGCTTGTCGTCGTTCCTTACGTGGCACCCGCCCTGGCGTCCTGGCCCGGGTCCGTCGTGCTCCGCGCCGAGCAGCGCGACAAGGCGCAGACCGCACTCGCGATTGCGTTCCCGGGTCCCGTATGGCGGGATCCGGCGAGATTCACCGTCTCGCTGCTCTCCGGCATAGCGAGCGGCCTGGGTGGTCGCTTCTTCGAGGAATTGCGCGACAAACGCAGCCTGGCGTACACCGTGCGTGCGTGGGGGGCGGAACGTGTGAGCGGTGGCATGTTCGTCGCCTACATCGCCACCGAGCCAGCACGCGAAGACGAGGCGCGGGCCGCGTTACTCGCCGAATGTGCCCTGTTTCGCGACGAGCCGGTCTCCGAGAGCGAGCTGTTTCGCGCTTCACGGTACCTGATCGGATCACACGCGATCGCGATGCAGAGCAGTTCGGTCTTGCTCGGAGAGATGCTGGACGCGTGGCTGTTCGGGGAAGGTCTGGAAGAACTCGACCAATTCGAGTCCCGCGTGAACGCGGTCACCGCACATGATATCCAGGCCTACGCGCAATCGGCGTTTGATCCCGAGCGGCGAGTCGAAGGCATCGTAAGGGGACGGTAGAGAGACCCGGCCGGTTTCCGTCATCCGCCATCCGCCATCCGAAAGCTACCGTCGTTCCGCCGCCGGATACCCTAACGCCTTGTTGAGCCATCGGACAAACGGCAGCATCGTCGCGTAGTCCTTCTGTACACGGTCCGGGAGTCGGCGATCGAGGACCTCGGCGTCGCCCAGCATCGCGTGCACGGTGAACGACTGGTAACGCAGCCATTGCTCGGCGGGATGACCCGGCAGGAATCCGCGCGGCAGGCGAGTCAGCATTGCTTCCTCGCTGAGTTTCCCGAAGCGACGCTTGAATCCGGTCGCACTCATGGACTTTGCGAACTCGGCGGGCTTCGCTGCGATCGAGTCCCGAAGCTGGTTCAGCGTGGGACGTGGTGGCATCCAGATGCCACCAGCCACCAGTGAGCCGCCCGGCTCGAGATGGAAGTAGAATCCGGCGCCGCCACCGTGCGTTTCACTGCCGACCCCGTGGCCCGCGTTCTGGTGCTTGAACCAGCTCGCAGCATGTGTCTTGTACGGCGACTTGTCCGCTGAAAACCGCACGTCACGGTAGATGCGGAAGATCGAGCGCTTCGGGTCGCCCACAAACTCCGGCGCGAACTTCCCGAATCGCACATCGAGCTCCTCGACCAGAAGCTTCAACGGGGCGAGGACTTCGTTGTCGTACGTCTCGCGGTTCGCCTGGAACCACTCACGCTTGTTGTTCTTCTTCAGCTGGCGCAAGAAGGTGAGCGCGCCGCGGTTGAAGCCGCTGAAAGTATCGGTCATCTGATTTGCTAATCGCTAATCGCTAATCGCTGATCGCTACCCTCTGGTCCGCTGTTCTGCCCGAACGGTCTTGGCGTTGATGCGCCGAGCGATCACGTCGAGGGCTCGCTGCGGATCGTGGGGAGGAAGGGCGATAACGTCGAGTATCGCCAATTCGCGTGACGGCATGGTGTGTACCGACATGTGGCAGCCATCGAGCGGAAGGATCACGCTCAAGCCACCGTCGGGATGCGTGATCACGGTCGGCGGGCCGGACGTCTTCATTCCGG